>NZ_JBBIAM010000064.1:0-53595 GCF_054185185.1 Bradyrhizobium sp. UFLA05-153 | reverse complement strand
ATATGACTGTGGCAAGGACAACGGAATGAACGATGGGTTTAGTTCTCGACATGGCAGCCGACGATGCGCTCCGGTATTGTATATCGGAAATGGACGTCGAGGTCCGTTTTACGCCGCAGTAACCTACGCAGGAGGGAAGATAGAACATGCTGGCGCTGACAGGGAGCCGCAGCATCGGCCAGACCGCTAGAAGGCGTTTTCGGGTTGGCACACCACCTTGCGCGTGGCAAGCCGTCGATGGCGATCTATATCAGTAGGAAACGGAGCCCGACGTTGATGGCGAAGTCGAGTTGGCTGTCGCAGGGGGCCGCCGCGCCGCATAATCGAACTTGATGAGTGTTGCCACATGCGCTTGCTGCATTGCCAAAAAGCGCGCCGTCTCGCCCCAGGTGCCGGATAGCACGCCACTGACATCATCGACAACGTCAGTCGTAGCGTGGAAGGACCGATCAACGACTGTCAGCGGCGGAGCCTGTTGGCCTGATGGGCGTTCAATTCTCTGACTCACAAACTGTCGCGCTTCTATGCAGTGCGATGTATCTGCGCGCACGCAATCGCTCGCCGGCGGCAATGTGGCTCGCTTTATCGCACTGGGTTGGCATACCTCCTCCAATGGCCGGGACGCAATGGTGGGAGAACGAAAAGCGCATGTTGTGCTCGAACGTCACGCTCGACCTCGCGCGATGACGTAGAACATATGTGACGGGATCTGCATACATACGAAAGATCGCTGCTGATTGTCGGCATATCTACGGCGGTCTTGTTCCAATGGAGTTCTCGCGCGATTTTGTGAAGGAGTGTGAATCAATGAGGGTGTATCATTTATCATCGTGCCATGAAAAAGTGTTATCTCCTGGCGCAATCGGAATGCGCGCGAGATCGAGTGTGCGATGCAAGACAATGTTTCGAAGTGCGAAGTAAGTGAAAACACGGCGAGGAAGGGCGACGTCAGCGTTGTCGCGGTGCATATTGCTAGCGAATCCGAATGGCATGACCCGGGCGACGGTTCGAATCATTCGGTGGTCCTGCCATTGAACGAAATCGCACTCAGAGGACTGTTCGAAATATCGAACATGCTCGCCAGTCCTTCGCGGCTCGAAGTCGCGCTGGCAAGCGTGATCGATTTGCTGCAGTCCTCTCTGCAGATGCGGCATGGCGTCGTCTCTCTCCTGGCAGACGATGACGTGCCGGAGATTGCGGTCGGCGCCGGCTGGAGCGAAGGAAGCGATGAGCGCTACCGGATGCGCCTGCCGCAAAAGGCGATTGAGGAGATTGTGGCGGCGGGCATCCCGTTTGTCGCTGACGACGTTGCCACGCATCCAGCGTTTAGCGCAGCTGATATGGACGTGCTCGGCGCGTCCGACCACGTACGGTTATCGTTCATCGGAGTTCCCATCAGCGTCGACGGAAAAGTCGTCGGAACACTATCCATCGAGCGCGCGCCAGACATCGATTCGATGTTCTCGCTGGATTCCGATGTCCGGTTGCTGACCATGATCGCCAACCTCGTTGGACAGGCGGTGAAGCTCCATCGTTTGGTGGCGCGCGACCGCAAGCGCCTCATGGCGGAGAGCTCTCGATGGCAGAAGGAGCTTCTCGAATTTAAGCAGCCGGCGCGAGAGCGTAAGAGAGTTCACATCGATGGTATTATAGGTACCAGTCCGGCGCTGCGCGGACTGCTCGACAAGATCGCGGTGGTAGCCAAGTCGAATGCCACGGTTCTGTTGCGAGGTGAATCGGGCACTGGCAAGGAGCTGGTGGCCAAAGCTATTCATGAGCTATCCCCGCGTGCCAAGCGACCGTTCATCAAAATGAACTGCGCAGCGCTGCCGGAGACAGTGCTAGAGTCCGAATTGTTCGGTCATGAAAAGGGAGCCTTTACCGGCGCTCTTAATTCACGCAAAGGGCGCTTTGAGCTTGCTGACAAGGGCACGCTGTTTCTGGACGAGATTGGCGAAATATCGGGCTCGTTTCAGGCAAAGCTGTTGAGGGTTCTGCAGGAGCAGGAGTTCGAGCGGGTCGGTAGCGGCCACACCATGAAAGTTGATGTTCGCGTGATTGCTGCAACCAACAAGGACCTGGAAGGGGCGGTGACAAAAAACGAGTTTCGCGCCGATCTCTATTATCGCATTAGCGTAGTTCCCTTGCTGCTGCCGCCGTTGCGCGAAAGGCGCAGCGACATTCCGCTGCTTGCCACTGAGTTTCTCAAAAGCTTTAACAGCGAGAACAGTCGAACGTTAACTTTCGATCCGAGTGCCATGGACGTGCTGATGAATTGCGGCTTTCCGGGCAATGTGCGTGAACTCGAAAACTGCGTGCAGCGGACTGCAACTCTGGCGCCGGGGCCATTCATTGTCAGGAGCGATTTTGCTTGCTGTCACGGTCAGTGCCTCTCCGCGCTACTGTGGAAAAGCGGATTGGATGAGACCAAGCGGCGGGCCGCATCGATTGGTGAGCTATCGACGAGGCCAGCTATGCCAACCCCTGACGTAGCCGCGTCGGTTGCCGTTCTCACTCCACCTGTCGAGGCCGCGCCGGCAGATGGTGCGCTCGTGAGTGGTGCGAAGCTGACGGATCGCGAGCGACTCATTGCCGCGATGGAAAAAACTGGTTGGGTACAGGCAAAGGCAGCCCGCCTCCTCGGACTAACGCCGCGCCAAATCGGCTACGCGCTGAGGAAATATGGCATCGAAATTAAACGTCTGTGAGCTGTTGCTGGACTTGGTCTATCCTGCCAGGACCGCGGGCTTGCGGCCAATTCATGAAGACCTGCCCTGCACGTTCCTTGCACCTTGGAACCGATAGAAGCCGGCGCGTCGCTCCTTAGGCTAGATCCCGGCCTGGCCGATTTTATCGACCTTTGCCAATCAGGCGTCGTCGCCATGCACGGGGCTCGGAGACCAGTTCTTCGAAATCTTTAAGAGGAAGGCCTGCGAGGGATCGGCAGATATCGCCATCTCGCGCGGCCTCCAATTCGCGTCGTGTCGATCCATGTCTGCGTCCATCCCAATATGACATGCGAATGGGCTGTTAAAATACCAGAACCAGTTCGACCCAAGAATGTGGCGGCCGGGACCCCAGAAAGCCTGGTATCCCTTCTCAACAAAACGGTAACCATTGGTGATCACCTCGGTTGGGCCGCCGAAGTGAAAAGCGAAGTGTTTCAGCCCCTGCATGTGCGGGGGCGCGGCGAGGAGGAAATGAGTGTGATGGTCGAGGCTGCCATCCGGCTGCAGGAACGGACCGGTCCCGGTAAAGCGGTCAGTGCAGCGGAAACCAAGCCGATTGACGTAAAATGCTTCCGCTTTCAGGACGTCAGGTACGAAGTATGCGACGTGCGACAGCGTTCGCGGGCGGATAACGGAGGCTGGTGGCAAAACACCAAGGCTATTGATCGGCCGGAACATGTACGTTCCGGAGCGTTTGAGAATTCGCCCTGAAGTACGAATTCCCGTCTGACCGAAACCTGAAAGCCGATCGCAAAATTTGCGTCGTCGATCGACTCGATGGATCCGTCATCGAGATAGTGAACATCGCGGTCGCGGCAGAATTCTGCGGCAATTGCCTCTAGTGTTGCCGTATTGGCCACGCCCATCATCGTCTTCCGGAGTCGGCAACCCAGGCTCGGCGGCGCAGGTAGCGACGCATCGCTCTCGTGAGCGATCACCACCGATGTGCTGTCAATGGCCTCGAAGCGACCACCACTCTCTGAGCTCTGCATCGGCGTCAGTCCGTAGTCCGTGAGAAGCCGGGCAGAGCCCGCTACGTCGTCGACGCCGAAGATGAGGCTGTCCACTCCGACGATTTTCATTGTTCTTGTCTCCAGTCCGTATCCGTTTCACGCAACGAGACCGCCAACGGTCTCGGCGACTCACTTTGCGGATGCAATGCCTTGGTGTCTGATGGGGGCTCGAGCGCTGCTTTCGTGCCCCGCTAGGATCTTTAACGCGCGTTTCCGGCCGCTGTGCGGAAATTATTTGACCATTCGGAAGTCACCGCGTTGTCCTCCAGCACTGTCTAGCGTCTCCAGCCATTTTAGAAATCCATTGTGGAAATTTCTCACGTTGATAGAGCTAACTGGCTCTGCAGGAAGGAATGGATGCGTTTCAACAACAGGCTTGACCTTAATCTTCTCATCGCGCTCGATCACCTACTTCACTTACGCAATGTGAGCGCGGCCGCGGCACGAATGAACATGACGCAATCCGCCATGAGCAGCGCGCTTCAGCGTCTACGTGATTATTTTGAAGACGAACTTCTAGCCAAAGTTGGCCGAAAGATGGAACTCACACCACGAGCCGAATCGCTCAAGGAATCAGTGAGAGATCTGCTCGTTCGGATCGAAGGAACAGTCGCCACAAGCTCGCGCTTTGACCCTTCACGGTCGGAACGCTGCTTCACCATCCTGGCTTCCGAGTACACGCTCACTACGATCGCACCGGCGCTACTTCGGCGTTGCGAACGAATCGCACCAGAGGTGAAGTTCAATCTTGTGAGCCAGGTCGGTGCGCCGGAGCGGCTGCTCGAACAGGGAACGGCCGATCTACTTATCATTCCGAACGAGTTCTGCTCGAAGCGTCACCCCTCGGAGATAGTTCTACAAGACGATTTCTGCGCTGTCGCGTGGAGCAAGGGACGCTACGCGACCGGCAAGCTTTCCAAGAAACAATTCTTGGCGGCGCCCCATGTTGTGATGCGAGGCGCCGAAGACGGCCAGTCACTCGAAACACCCCTTGCGACGGGGCGCGGCGTAGAACGGCGGATAGACGTGACCACCTATAGCTTCAGTGCGATGCCCGGGCTGGTCGCTGGTACCAATCGCATCGCGACGACGCACCGGCGCCTCGCAAAGGAGGTAGTTGGCCGGCTACCGATCAGGATTGTCGAACTTCCGTTCCAGCTCCCGCCCATGCAACTATCCGTGCAGTGGCACAGGTACAGATCGAACGACACGGGCTTGATCTGGCTTCTTGAGATGATTAGGGCAACGGCAAAGGAGTTTGGATGAGCCCCACATGCGAGTGAGCGTCATTTCAGAACGGCTACAAAGGTTTTGGTCGCGGCGGGGGAACGTTTTGCTATTTGGTCGGTCTGATGCGACATGAATCTTCCGTGCCGTCATGGACCGGGGGCTTGATGAAGAGCCTCCTCTCGGAGGACTAAATCGGCCAGTTGAGACCGTTGAATTGTACCGGAATGCTGCGCGTCGTTGATCCTGTCGCGGGGGATGAGACAATCCGGAGTGTGGGGCGCAGTCAATGCAAGGCGCCTGATCGGCGCCCATGGAACCGCGGTGGGGCCTCCACTGAGGGCGAGACTACAGTCCGGGCCGCCGTCCGAGTTCAGTACGTAGATTCCCAATAGCGTTGTTGGCCAGATGAAGTACATTCTTCTCACCCGTTCTCAATGAGCGTTCCAGGTGGACTCGCAGCCGAGCGCGCAGCAAAGCCTCCGCATTATGGGTCAGGAATGGATCTTTCTCTACGAAACGCCATGACTTCTCAAATGCCACGCTTACCAGAGTTTCCAACGTTTGCTCCTGCTTGGGTGAAGCGTGATCCATGGATAGGGACTCCAACAGAATATTCTCTTCAGCAACGGCTCGCCGCTGGTCAGAAATGGTAGGTTGAAAGCTGGCGCTCAAGCGAGGCCCGCCCTGCAGTCATTCAGCTCGTGGAACGCACGTCGATCTGCTATCGAGTCTATACAGGTGCTTGTTGAAGCGATGATGACTGCCGCTGTGCAAAGCTCCTTCAATACTTTGCGGAATTCGGTATTTTAGTAGATTTTAGGACACGATTGATACCTCGCGTGATGGTCCAAATTCTCCCCACACGGGACGGCCGTCGGCATCGTCCATCAATGGGGCGAATCCAAACAGTCGCGGCAGGCGCTTATAGAGCACGGAGTCTCTCGACGGCGCTGTCGCCTCTCCTGTCGCGGGCTTCGGGATGCGGAAGGACGTGAGGGCCCCTCAGTCAGCTGTGTATTTTAGTTGACAGTCACGCCGCGCTGTCTATTAAGATGCACATGCTCGAAGTCCGCCAGACAGACACTTTTGCGAATTGGCTCCGGGCGCTCAAAGATGCGAATGCCGTTGCTCGGATCGCCGCCCGCATTCGCCGTCTCGAACTCAATCTGGGCGATGTGAAACCGGTTGGCGAGGGCGTCAGCGAGCTGCGGATCGACTACGGGCCGGGGTATCGCATTTAATCCGCCACGGCTCGTCCTCCTGTGATGAGGATCGGCTCGGACCGCCCGAGCAACTCGGACGCGCAGTGTAGGGCAAGCCACCTCACCGGCAGAGACGGACATACGGTCTTATGATCTCCCAGCGCGGTGCTCAGCGGACACGTGCGTAGCGCAAGGCTTAGACGGCCATTGGGATATCGGGGCGGGCTCTTTAAAGGGCATGGCGTCGATAGTGTAGCGTCGTTTTGCGCCCACCTTCTATGGGCACGAGGGAGATCTCACCGTCCTGACGAGATTATCAACGGACATCCAAATTGTTCGATCGACCAGCTAGTGCCCAGGAGCTAGTGCACTCAAGCCCTCAAGGCTGTGGCCTGAGAACGAGCGCTTACCATCGAGTCATGTCCCTACCGCGTCAAGATGCGCAGATCTCCACGCCATTTCCGAGGATCTGCACGTCTTAGTCCTAAGAACTCCAACTCTAGTCTCAAGCGAGCTCTCTCCAGTCGATGTCTGAGTGCAGTAAGCCCGCCAGCCGATCTGGTCAGTTCCTGGAGAACCAGATCACCGAACAGAAACTGATCGAGTTCTTCCTGTTGTGCAGCGATGTTCGCGAGATGCTTGCGGGCCTTAACCGCTAACGACAACTGCATGACACGAGCATCGTTAGCGCTCGACTTGCGCCGCAGGAATCCTTTCTTTTCCAGCAGTTTCGATTGTATCGTTATGAACGACGGGTCAACCTTCAGCAATTTCGCAATCGCGCTGCCCGGAACGCCCTTGTCCCTGTCCAGGTCACTCAGCGCCATCAAAATCATCAATTGTGGCCCGGTAATTCCAAGTGCACTGCCCCAGAAATGGCGAATATCTTCCAGACATACATTAATAGATCTGATCTCATACGCGAATCGCCAAACCATTTCTTGACTCTCAGTAGAGCCGTTTCCGGATGGTGTTTCTGGCTTAGGCAAATTCGGCGCCATCCAATGTCAAGATCTCCAGGTTCAGACTTGCTGTCGAAGGATTCAAGAAAGGGCCAATGTTGTTCAGCGCACTTGGTCCGATGTCACGCGCTCACACCATCGGGGGCGATGACCGGTTCATGGCCCGATGCGTTCCGACAACGCTCGACTATATGACGCAGATTCGCACGGGTACTGTGGGGAAATCCGTCAAAAACGGTCGCTGTTACGTGGAAATCAAGCTCACCGGTGCGTATTGCGAGCAAACCGCAGACTCGCAGATCGACCCTTTTCCGCTAGGTGGCCGCTGAACAGCGCTTACGGTCTACCGGGAGCTGGCTGGTGATGATGGTGGAACACGCCCAGCGCAGCCCCGAGCGGCGACATTGTTAGACCAATTCGAGATCGAGTTCAGGATTGGCGCGCTCAGGCTGCGACGGCCTCGCCACTCTCTGCGGCTTGAGGGCGGCCTGGGTAGACGGTGAGTGTCGCGATGATGCCGAGTGCGGCTGCAAACATTAGCCAGAAGCCGGGGGAAGCCCGATCATTTGTCTGATCTATCAGCCAAGTCGAGGCGAACGGCGTAAAGGTACCAAACAGCGCGGCCGCCAGTGAAAAGGCCAACGAGAAGCAGGTGGTGCGCACATGCGCCGGCACGATCTCCACCAGGCACCCCAGCATGGTACCGCTATAGATGCCGAAGTAGAATGAGAACATCATTTCCACCGCAAGCATCTTGCCGAAGTTCGGCTCGTTCACCAGCCAATGTAGTGCTGGATAAGTGGTTAGTAGTGCCAGGATGGCTATGGTCAGGAGAACCGGCTTTCGGCCGATCCGGTCGGACACAGCGCCGCCAACCGGATTCCAAATGAAGTTGGTCACCGCGACGAGGATGGTGACCGACAACGCTTCCTGTGAAGAGAGCTTCAGCACGTTCTTGCCGAATGTTGGTGTGTAAACAGTAACGAAGTAAAAAGTTGTGGTCGTGAGGATCGCAATCATCATGCCGAGGACTACGATGCGCACGTTCGCGACGGCGGAGGCAAAGAGCTCGCGAGCAGTGGGGCGCCTCTTCATGGCCAGAAAGTCCGGCGTTTCTTCGAGAGTTCGGCGCAGGAAGAAGATCAGCGGAATGATGAAGCAGCCGACAAAGAACGGAATGCGCCAACCCCAGACGAGAACAGTATCAGGCGGCATCATCTCGCTAAGGGCGTAGCCGAGGATCGCTGCGACGAAGATCGCGACCTGCTGGCTTGAGGACTGGAGCGAGGTGTAGAAACCGCGGTTATTGGGCGTTGAAATCTCCGATAGATAGACCGAAACGCCACCGACTTCTACGCCAGCGGAAAAGCCCTGTAGGAGGCGTCCAAGCAGGACGATTATGGGAGCGGCAATACCGATGGTCGCATAGGTCGGACAGAATGCGATGACCACCGTGCCGATCGCCATGATGGACAGCGTGACGATGAGACCCTGGCGACGGCCGATCCGATCGATACAAGCGCCCAGCACGATAGCGCCGATCGGGCGCATTAAGGCGCCCAGCCAGAACACACCAAAGGTGTTAAGCAGCGAAGCGGTTTCATCGTCCGATGGGAAGAATGCCTTCGCAATGGCGCTAGCATAGAAACCGAACAGGAAGAAGTCGAACTGCTCGAGAAAATTTCCGCTTGTGGCACGCAGAATCGCACCGACGCGTGATTTTTGTCCGTGTGGGACAGTTGAGTTCGACATCGCGCGTGTTCCCGTTGAAATGGCCGATTGTGGAATAACGCATTCCAGTCCGGCCGTGATTCGCTTATCGGAAGGTGTGCCGACAAATTCTGAAGCGCTTTAAATTATCGGCATGTTTTCGGCGACAGTTCACAGAAGTAAAAGTTTCGGCATGTTTTAACATAAGAGGAGTGGGTCGCTGCATGACAGTGTTTTAAGCGCCGTGTAGAAGTCGGGACTAGCCGGCAGCGCAAAAATGGAGAGACCGAATATCAATCGACGCTCACTCCAGAATAAGCTCAGACGAAATCGCTCGCCGAGCACGCAAGCTCGGCCGGAGTTTTGCGATGGAACGCCAGATGACGGCCAGTGGCGACGCATGGTGTCAAATACCGGTCCTGAGCAACGGTGGGAAAGCTGCGTTAATTCGGCGAAGTCTTCATACCTCGCACGACTACTCTGGCTGCATCGGACCGTGCTCTCAGCACTTCGTCTTCAGTCATAAACCCGGCTTCGACCAGGTTGTCCAGGACCACGTTGGCGCGAGCACGCGCTGTGGTCAAGTCGATGTGAGGGGCATAACCTGTCGGCGCCTTGATCAGGCCGACCAGCATAGCAGCTTCCGCGAGGGTCACATCGCGGGCCGGCTTATTGAAGTAGAAGCGCGCGGCGCCATCGACGCCGAGGGTGTCGCCGCCCATATTGACACTGTTCAGGTAAAGTCTCAGGAGTTCATCTTTCGTCAGATGCCATTCGAGCCAGACCGCAAGGAATACTTCTTTGATCTGGTGTCCGATGCCGCGCTCGGTGTTCGAAAGCAGAGTCCGGGCGAGTTGCTGGGTGATCGAGGAGCCATCCTGGTGAACGCCGTCGTTCTCTGTTCTTGTCAGGAGAGCGTGGAGAGCACCTGGAAAATCGATGCCGAAATGGTCGTAGAAGTGGCGGTCCTCGGTTGCGAGAGTGACCTTGATCAGCGCGTCGGGAAAATCCTCAAGCGGGGCCGAAACGCCACGGTCAACCGGCCTGCCACGAATCGGATCGCCGAACTGATCAAAAAGACACGCCGCGACGTTGCAAGCCTTCAGCCAATCCTCTTGCAGGGGAGCGCGAATGGTGGGAACCGCAAACGCCAACAACAGGATCAGTCCGCCAAAAACCAGGGTCAGGGTTTCGGAAACGGGCTCGAGAAGCAGCCAGCGCTGCCGTCGGCCGAGAGAGATGCGGTCTATGAGTCGCGAGTAACGGCCACACAATGTCCGCAACTCCCTTGCGCAGAATACTAGGGCGGAATCGGAAGACAGCTGAGGGGCCGACAGGCAGTGCCGGATCGTGGTCCTCCAGTTCGGCGGAATAGTCTTACTCACGTGGATCTTTCAGTTCGATATATACAGCCCATGATCCGCTGCATTCGAGGACGCTGCGGCCGAGTGCGTGTCTCAATTTCAGCTTACGGGTCCGCTTAGGATTGCGGAAGCCGAACGAAATGACCGGAATTCGTCTTTGGAAAAGTCGGACAGTCCAAATTGATCCATCCTGGTCACAAGGACGATCGATCGCCGGTGCTCACCTGAAAGTCGCTCGAGCTGCAGTTTCTTCGAGCGCCGTATCTTGCGAGCCGTATCGAAACAAATGACGTTCTGACCAGGCATCGATGCTCCCGCTGTCTGATGTGGATTCTGCTCTCGAAATCGGCGAGCAGATTCGGCCGCCCACATAGAGGGCAAGTGTGGCACCTTCGCGCGGGTGTTAAAGCGACAAATCGGCAATACCTGACATCTGTCGCAAGTGCGTCAACTTTGTCCGGAAGATTCGGTGAGAACGGCGTTGCTGACACCGGCGGTCGACCTGATCCGCGAGCTCAATGATGTTTCGCTGGCAGTTTCGAAATGGCTCCGAGCGAAAACAAGCTCCCTTGAGTCTGTGCTCGATGCCCCGCGCGTAGCGCGATTGCTGTCTATTGAGGCAAAATTCTTGGACTTTGTGACGCCCCTAGAAAATGAAGCGGCTTCCTCGACAGTCCCCGGCGCGAACTTGTGGCTTATGTACTCGCGAAAAGACGAGCGGGACGTACAACCTACTCGGCGTGACACACGGCGGTGCCGGTGGTGGATCGACGAAGATTGGGGCATCCCGCGCCGCGCGTCCTATTCCAACACAATATCAGGCCAAGCTAACGGCAGGTTTGCATACTACACGGCCGATGCGGTTACGCGCGGCAGTACTTACAAGGTCGGTGGATTTGTCGGCTGGACCTATTACGGCCAGAAGTCGGACACGACAGGATGCGTGCAGATCGGCAACCCCGACCTTGCATGCCTGACCCCAGGCGACAACAGGATCGTCGCCAATCAGGATACCGCATTGGAATGCGCCCCACGCCGACCTTCTTCGATCAACGCGGAAACGGTGGTGGCGGCCTCCAGGTCGAAGGAATGCTATCCTACTTTTTCACCAGCAAGTTTCAGCGTCGGCGTCGGTGGCCGCCGTTGGGCGATGTGGACTAAGAGGGGTAGCGATTTCATATGCAGCGGGTGCGGCGGCCCTGGCATAGTCAGTGGGCCTGAGCTCGGAAAATACAGCATAGATCGCCGCGGCACGTTCTTGCAGGCCTCCTACAAGTTTGACTGAAGAGACGAGATCGTAGCCAATTCTAAGCTCTGGACAAGGGCGGCTCGCCTGCTCGGGTTGGCCGCGCCAGATTGGTCACGTGTTGAAAAGTACGGCCTTGAGATCGAGCCCGCCAGAGGCGATGATATTCTTCGCTCGAAAGAAAGGCCGGGCGGTTCGCTGGCGCCGAACGGTCTCCCTGTCATGGCGACGCCATTCATGACGGTGTGTCTCGGCGAGATTGATCCGAAAGCCTCTCTCATCGATCTCCTCCATCCGAAACCGGACGCTCGTGCGTAAAGCGCGTCGCAAAAGTGATCGTCGCGTCTGGATTTCTGCGCCGGGAATTTAGGACGTCGCGGCGCCGGCCTGCGCGTGCTGAAGCTTACCAAGATCGTCGTCGCGATCGAGCGTATCGCCCTTGGGGCAAACGTTGAAGGATGCAGTGCTGATCTTCCGCAGCGCTTCGCGAACATCGCGCGCATAGGCCTCGCCGGCAGCGGTCAGGCGGATCGTGTGGCCCACACGCGCAAAAAGTGCGATCTCGAGCTGCTCCTCCAAGCTCTTGATGTGCCGGCTGACCGCGCTCTGGGTGAGGCTGAGCTCGCGAGCTGCTAGGGTCACGCTGCCTGTTCTGGCCGCGGCGTCAAAAGCTGCAAGCCTTGCGGTGGACGGAAGAAACCGGCGGGATGTTTGCATTTTTGCTCCAAACGAGGATAGTCGTTTAGCAACGATGATTGCGTTGAAAAGGCGGCGGTGCACACCTAAGGAGGAGTCCGTCCTCCACCGATTGTTCGCTTCAATTCGCTGGCCCGGTACTCGTCGAAACTGCCTCGACGGTTGGGACACGAGCTACGCCGGATGAATACGATGCAAAACAATCCGCCGTCCGAGGTCCTGTTGAGCATTAGGCCGGTATTTCCTATTAAGCGACTCTATCGCGTGAGAGTTCGATGAGCTCTTGCTGCACGCGCGAGCGTAGCGCATAGGCATAGGAACCGTTGCAAGCGACCGAGAGTCCGATCGTTAATTGCTGAAGTCTTACTCGCCTGATTGAGAATCGATTTTTCTGAGCACACTATGCTGAATCTTGCCTAATACCGTTCGCGGCAATTCTTCCGTGAAAATGATTTCGTGTGGCACTTTGAAACGCGCGAGATGCGATTGCACATGAGTTACGAGCGCCTCCGCGTTCATCCGGGATCCGGGTCGCCTGATCACATAGGCGACCGGTACCTCGTCCCATTTTGGATCCGGCCGGCCGATGACCGCGCACTCCGCAACATCAGCGTGCTCTAAAAGTACACGTTCGACCTCCGCCGGATAGATGTTTTCCCCGCCGGAAATGATCAGGTTCTTCTTGCGGTCATGAACCCAAAAATAACCGTCGGCGTCGCGACGGGCGATGTCGCCAGTACGATACCAGCCGTCATGCATCGCCTCGCGCGTGGCTGGTTGATTGCCCCAATACTCGCGAAAAAGATTGGGGCCACGCACCGCGATCTCACCCGGCGTCCCCGCGGGCAATTCGTTACCGGCATCATCCATGACGATAGCTTCGCAGCACAGTCCGGGTAGGCCGGTCGACCCGTCCCGTGAATGGTCACCGTCGAGCCTCGTATAAATCGCGATGGGGCTCGTTTCCGTGGAACCGTAAACCTGGAGAACGGGCACCCGGCACGCGACGAAGCGATCAACCAGGTGCTGCGGCACGGTCGTTGAGCCCACCGAGACCGCTTTCAGCGACGACAGATCGGCCGTCGACCACCTTATGTCGCCGGTCAAGGCCTGGATGATCGCAGGCACCATGACGGTCAAAGTCGGTCGATCATGCTTGAGTGCAGCAAAGGTGGCGTCAGTCGTAAACCGCGAATGGATGGTGACGGTCGCGCCAAGCTGTAGTGCGGGCGTCGTCTGAATGTTGAGCCCGCCGACGTGGAATAGCGGTAATACGGTCAGTACATGATCGTCCGATGTGAGTGCGTGCATATGCTGACTCATCACGCCATTCCACAACAAAGCTTCCTGGCGCAGCACCGCTCCCTTCGGCCGGCCTGTGGTCCCTGAGGTGTAGACGATCAGAAGCGGGTCGGCCAGGTCCGCGCAAGGGTAATAGCTGTCCCGCCGTGTCTGATCCAACAGGCCCTCCCACGCGTGAGCGCCGGAAGGCGCAAAGTCGAAGCCCACAGTCGCGACCTCGGGCAGTGCCTCTGCTAGAATCGACAGAAGTGCTTCAAAAGCCCGCTCAATGACCAGAACCTTAGCACCAACGTCGGACAAGATGAAAAGCTGCTCGGTAGCCGCGAGCCGCCAATTCAAGGGCACTAATATCGCCCCGAGCCGCGCGCAAGCGTAGAGGAGAATGAGGTAATCAGGGCGGTTGAGGCTGAGGACGGCAACGCGATCGCCTCTGTTGACGCCGAGCGCACTTTTCAGGGCCCGCGCTGCCCGATCAATGCGTCGATTAAGGCCGGCGTAACTTAAGGTATCGCCCTCGAAATGGATTGCGGGCTTGTCAGGAGCGAACGCTGCGTTGCGCTCAATCAGTGTGCAGAGATCCACCATCCTTCATCCTCGGTCGTTGGGTTCTTACAAGGCTCATGCCGGCGTTTGCTGAACCTGCGCTTGTCAGCGTCCATTTGAAGGTTGCACTTGTGTGTCACGTCCCTGGGCCCGGTTTAGCTGAACGGGAAAGAGTGTCATGCGACACCGGCTGCACAGTGAAGAATCTGCCCGGATCTCGTACAACCCAGGCTGTGGCAGGGCGATGGGCTCGGAACCAGATCGTGTTCAGCACTAAGTGGCAGTTACATAGTCATGACAGCCGATGCGACTCGCATCTTCTGTGTCCGTCGTGGATCACGGCTCAAAACGAGAACTGTGGCACCAGACTCAACTCGAGATCACGGAAGATGGTATAGTTTCGTCGAATCCACTGATGCAGTTCAGTCGAGGAATCCTTCTCGTGGCGCAGATAGCCGGTGAAAGACAAACCTAATCGGCAGATAAAGGCATTCAAAAACACCGGCAGCGGCGCGAGCCGGAGCGTGCGTCCGCGCTTCATGGCCTCGAACAACTCGCCGCGAACAACGAATTCGTTATGCACGGTGATCAGAAGATGCCGCGGAACTTGCCAGCGTAGCATCTCATAGGCGCGCGATGAGACACGGTCGATGTCAGGTACGAACAGGACGATTGGCACGACGTTGTGCAGTATCGCCTCGCGTAAGAAGTCGATCTCGCTGCACACTTTGAAGAATTCGTCGAAGGCGTGGAAGCCAAGGTCTATCACCTTGGCCACGCTATCGTTGATGATTAGTCGATCAATTAGCTGCATCTTGCCATAGGTGTCCATGACATCTGCTGTCTCAGTGATGGAAGGAAGGTAGTCAAGCAACGACGGCTCCTTCAGGTTGAGATCGAAGGAGAGCACCGTACCGTTCTTCAGCAGCAGGAACTCGCTCAAGAGCCGCGCGATCAGCGTCTTGCCGACCTGCGGGCTCGCAGAGCAGATGATATAGACCGGAGTTACCAAAACTGCGCATCCAGCGCTGCATAAGTCCTCGAACGACTATCTTTCTCCCGCGCGGGTCACTGATTTGGCGCCGGCGAGGTCTGTCAGGTTGATGCGGTCATACTCGCTCCAGACATTGGCGAGCCAATGCCGGACGTAGCCGCGCAGCACGAAGGAATAGTTCGCGGCGTCGTCGTGCGGCCCCTTGTTCGCGACGAAATTGACGAACGGGACGGAAGCGACCTCGACCTGTTCATAGGCCATCTCGTTGAGTTTCGGGATTGTCAGGTCGGTGGCGTCTTTGATGCGGTGGAAATAGGAATTGTAGGTCGACTGGTCCCACTGAAAGAACTGGGTGTCGTTGATGAAGTTCTTGACCAGGTAGTATTTTGCGCCGGCCATGAAATTGCTCGTCTCGGCAATCTCGTCCAGCGAGGCGATAGACGATCCCAATACATGGAACACGGCAAAGGTGATTTGGCCCGATCGCGCGGCGTCCAAAAAGCCTATGTCGCGCAGCGACGCTAGTGCCGGGGACATCAGTCCTGCGCGCACGTCGATCACGCTGACGGAGAGGCCCGAGTTCAGCGTGTCGAATATCTTCATCTGGTCGGCGGTCCTCGTCATATCCACGATTTCGGTGATCGCAGGGTGAAAGCGCTTTAGGGTTCCGCGGGGCGACTCGGTGTCAAATGCGCGGGTTTGCACATTATTCGCGCTGAAATAGTCGAGAAGAGTCCGGGATACGGTCGTTTTGCCGACGCCGCCCTTGTCCGCGCCGACCACAATCACAACTGGCTTTGCCATGGAAGGTCTTTACCTCAAGATACTTGTTTAACCGGGGAGAACCGCAAAGTGCGGCTGCATGTGTCTTGCGATGCTCTGGCGTCGAACACGGCCGAAACAAGAGATCGCGCGATGTCCTAAGACGTCAACGACACGAGTGTAGGGGAGTCTCCTAGCGCCAGGGCAGCACGAGGATGATGGCGGCAATGCAACGATGAAACGGGAGTGGACGATAAGCCGTCGACGCGCCGTCGTGGTTCGTACTCGCGGTTTGCAGTGCGCGATGACAAGCAGCGCGTCCTCGACAGGCCGTCGATACTCAGCAAACCGATAGTCATCGAGGGCTGATTGGAACTTGGCATCATCACGCAGACCTCTCGAAAACAGCGGATTCATAGCTTGCGAAGCTGGAATGGCGATCCGCCATCGTGATGGACAGCATGACAGGGACAACTTGCATGTTCGTTCCTAAGATATGTGAAGAGGCAGATTGATTAGCTCGTTTCATGGGTCTCGAATAAGTTGGAGGCAGAGGTTATGGGCTATGGATTGTCCATGCAAAGTGCGTTCCGGTGCGCGCACCGTGGAATCCCGGCTCCAGGCGGAGACGAATCCAAATCTGGAGCGTCTGACTGAACCGAGAGGGGGAGCGAACTCCCGCCTTCGAAATTGCCGGTCATGTCCAGCCTATTGAGCCCGAAAAGGCAGGCGATGATGGCAAGGACGAGTAGCGCGCAGCCTATCCACCTCCGAATCCAAAGTGTTGGCATTCAAGCGTTCCTTAGCGCGATGGTGCCGACGACCGCGAAGAAGCGTCGGCACGCTCCGCGGTCGAATGACCACGGCTCGTAGTGCGGACGATCTCCTGTGCGCGGGTAGAAACTCGTATCGTTCATGGGCGGGCTCCTATTATAGTTCAGGCGCGAGCGATCCTCAGGCCAGCATTCTCGAGCCCAGCCAGAATCTCGCCTGCAACGCCTTGCGGACCACCCTGGTGCTCACCGATCAAGCTTGACGCCACGATATCCGCGATAATCGCGTACGCTCTCTGGCGATGGGTGAAATCGTCCTCAACATAGTCACCGCAGGCATTGCAGGCGATCACCGGTCGGCCGCTCCAGGGGTCGTGGGATGCGGATTGATCATTGGCTTTACATTTCGGGCACTGCATGGGGGGCTCGTGGCATGTTTAATCTTGCTCTGTGCTCATCTATGCAAGCGAGGATGCACTCAATCGTTCGCCGCAATCGCTCTTCGAGCCGACGCGACCGCTCCGCTACATTCTGAAAACGCCATAGTGCGGTGCTTCGATTGGAGCATTAAGCGAAGCGCTCAAGGCGATTGAAAGTGCGTTCCGGGTATCTACGGGATCAAGAATGCCGTCATCCCAAAGCTCGGAAGTTGCGTAATAGGCGCTCGATCGCTCGCGATACTCCTTCATGATCGGTTCTCGAATGGCCGCCAGTTCCTGGTCGGACAAACGCCCGCCTTCACGAGCCAATTGCCTTGCCTTGACGTGGGTGAGTACGCCCACTGCCTGCTCGGCCCCCATGGCCGAAATCTGCGATTGTGGCCAGGTAAACATAAAGCGTGGATCGAATGCGCGACCAGCCATGGCGTATGTTCCCGCTCCGTGGGATCCGTTGCAGATCACTGTAAGCTTGGGCACCGACGCACCAGAAACAGCCATGATGAGGTTGGCGCCATCCTTGGTGATGCCGCCATGTTCGTACTCTCGTCCAACCATAAAGCCGGTGGTATTCTGCAGAAAGAGCAGGGGCGTCCGGTTCTTGTCGCAGAGTTGGATAAAGTGAGCGCCCTTCAGCACGCTGTGATTCTGCAGAACGCCATTGTTCGCGATAACGCCGATCTGATAGCCGTGGAGACGCGCGAAGCCGCATATCAAGGATTGGCCATAGTTCGGCTGGTACTCATGGAATCGGCTGCCATCCACCAGGCGCGCGATGATCTCCCGAATGTCGAACTGAACGCGAGGATCTTTTGGAATAATGCCGTATAGCTCGGACGCATCGTAGACCGGAGGCTCCGGAGCGGATCGATCAATCGCTTCTTTCGTCGGACGCTTCAGTCGAGCAACAATGTCCCGGGCAAGAGCAATCGCATGCGTCTCGGAGGTCGCGGAGTAGTCACCAGTTCCTGAGACGCTCGTATGCATGTGAGCGCCACCAAGCTCTTCGGCAGATACCACCTCTCCAGTGGCGGCCTTTACGACTGGAGGCCCGCCGAGGAAGATGGCTCCAGTCCCCTGCACGATGATGTTGTAATCGCTGAGCGCCGGAACGTAGGCCCCTCCCGCGCTACAGTGGCCCATGACGACAGCAACTTGCGGCACTCCCATCTTAGAGAGGATTGATTGGTTGCGCAGGATTCGACCCGCATGATAGCGATCAGCGAAGAATTCCGCTTGCAAAGGCAAGAACCCGCCGGCGCAGTCGCAAAGATGGACCACCATGAGGCGGTTCTCAATTGCGATATCCAATGCCCGTACGATCTTCTTCACGGATAGTGGATACCAAGCGCCGCCCTTTACACTGGAATCATCTGCATGAACAATGACCTCGCGACCCGCTACTATGCCGACGCCGACGACCTGCGCCGCACACGGCACCTCGCCATCATAGGCCTTGTTGCCAGCGAGCGTCGAAAGCTCGAGAAACGGAGTTTCCGGATCGAGCAACGCCTCAATCCGATCTCGAACGAATAGTTTGTTTTGCTGCCGCAGACGCGCACGCTCTCGTGCAGATCGGTCGAAGCGAGCGGAACGTTGGCGTTCCTTCAATTCGGTCGCAAGCCGTCGGTTATGAAGCTCGTTGAGGCGGAATTCTTGTGATCGGGTGTCCGCGCGAGAAACGATCCGCTGCATATCAGCGTCCTTTCTCGGAAAACGTAACCAACGCGGAGTCTCGCTCGAAGCTTTCGCCGACTTTAAAGTGAATGCACTCGACCGTACCGTCCCGCGGGGAGCGTACGACAAATTCTAGCTTCATACTCTCAGCCAACATCAGCGTAGCGCCTGCGGAAACGACATCACCAGGTGAAACCTCGGTCGCAACCACGACGCCCGGCATCGGCGCGCGCGCCACAAGATCATCCGCCTGCGCGTCTGAGAAAGCGAGCGCTCGCAATTGATCGCGATATTGTAAGATGTGCGTCCTACCGCGGATATGCAGGTAAAGCGTATCACCGCCGATTGCGAATTTGACCGGGATGGTGTCGGTCGGAATGACAAGAAGACCGCGGCCGTCAAGTTGATGCGAAAACGTCACCGGCGCAATGACCTCGTCATCCAAGTGAAGACGATAGCCGTGTTGGCCGGGTGAGAGCCACAATTCATAGTTCTCGACATCAAGCGAAAAAGAGTGCTTCACGTCAGTTTCTCCACTTGCCGAGCTCTGCGTGGAGCGTGGGGACGGCATCTGCTGAATCACGAACGGGTCTGGTCAGGAGCGCAGCGGCTGCTAGGACGGCGGGTAGGTCGCTCGCACATTGGCCAACTGCCACGTGCGGATTGTCATCAAGATACCCGGTATGGATCTGTCCACTCAAAAACGCCTCGTCAACAAGCAGGCGCGCAAGGAAATCGACGTTTGTCTCACAGCCAAGAAGGACCAACTCGCGCATTACGCGTTCGGACGTCGATGCAGCTTCACGGCGCGTGTGCGAATGTACGACGACCTTTGCGAGCAAGGGATCGAATGCTGTCGTGATTTGCTGACCTTGGACGATTCCGCTGTCAATTCGTACGCCCGCGCTCTCTGGGTACTCCAGCTTGAGTATCTTGCCGGTCGTCGGAGCGTAGTCCCGTTCAGGAGATTCAGCATATATTCTGGCCTCAATCGCGTGGCCGTTAGAGACGATATCGGACTGTGAAAAGCGAAGTTCGTGACCTGCAGCGATATGGAGCTGTTCGGCAACAATGTCGATGCCGGTGACCATCTCGGTTACGGGATGCTCAACCTGAAGCCGCGTGTTCATCTCAAGAAAGTAGAACTCACGTCCATCGAAGATGAACTCGACAGTTCCGGCATTTCGATAGTTGGCGCTACGAGCGATGCCGACCGCCATTTCGCAGGCCCGCTTCCGCAACTCCGGCGACAAGGCCGGCGAGGGCGTCTCCTCAATGATCTTCTGGAAACGGCGTTGCACTGAGCACTCTCTTTCGAAGAGGTGGACCACGTTTCCGAAGGAATCGCCCAGCACCTGCACTTCGATGTGGCGTGGGCGTTCAGCATAGCGTTCGACGTAAAGCCGGCCATCCCCGAAGTACCGCCGCCCCTCACGGCGTGCTTGAGCAATCGCGTCATCAAGGGTTTCGAGATTGCGCACAATCCGCATGCCCTTGCCGCCCCCGCCCGCCGAAGGTTTGATTAGCAAAGGGAAGCCAAGGGCTCGCGCTCTAGAAGGGAAGGTCTCTGGATCGTCTTCTTCGACGGCTGAAGGCGCAACGGGAAATCCACTTCGCTGAACAAATCTGCGAGCGCGAATTTTATCACCCATCAGATCGATGCTTTCGCAAGTTGGCCCGACGAACGCAATGCCTGCCCTTGCAACGGCTCTCGCGAAATCAGCGCTCTCCGATAGAAAGCCGTAGCCAGGATGCAAGGCGCCGGCACTTGCTCTGACGGCGCAAGCGATGATTTGCTCGGCATCGAGATAGGCCGCGCTCGGTGAGCGACCCTCGATGACAATGGCTGCGTCCGCCATAGAAACGGCCGGCGTGCCCGCATCGACGTCGTGGTAGACGATAGCTGATCGCAACCCCAACTTGCGCAACGTCTTGATGATGCGCACAGCTATCTCGCCCCTATTGGCGATGAGAACTGTATTGAAGGGCAGTATCTGCATCCGCGTATTCGTCCAAAGAGGGTCGGAATCACGACGTTCGAGAGCTGTTGGGTCTACGAGCAGCTGTCCGCACCAGTCACCCGGCGACTGTCCTTTGGAGGCTGGAAAGGCCGACCGGGACCATCAAAGGTATGTGCTGAAGTCACTTCGAGCCTGTTTTTGCTTTTGCACTTTCATGCACTGACATCACGTAGCGACACTGGTCACTCAAGCTGGTGAACTTGGTTCGAAGACAAGCAGTGATAGCCCCGACATCCGGGATGGCACTGCTGCACAGCCGAAACACGTCCGGGGTGCAAGCCCTCTGCTCATCCGCCGTCGCTGATCGATCTCCGGCGATTGCGCATTCAAGCGTTAGAGAGTTCAAAGTCGCAAAAACAATGAAAGCCACGCGATGGCAACCTGCTCGATAGGCCCGATCAGGTAGGGGACGCTGCATTCGGTTCACGATATCCTCTTTGATGGTGAGTTGTGCCGTGTTGAGTGTCGTGCACGACACTCAACGGTTCCTTTAAAGGAAGGGAGGCTAAAGGCTCAGATTAGCGACGCTTCAGGCAAGAGCCCATTTGAAGGTAGGAGGCGGATCGATGGTTCTGGGGGATCGATCCGGTCACTGCAACGTGAGCTCGAACGCACCTGAAAATGGCAGATGAGAGACACGCGCTAAACTCGGCGTGGGACGCCAGCTTACTCCATGTCGATCATTGCCATCACAATGTTCTGTATCGGACACCCGCGTTGCGCGTAGGATTGGTGCTGTATCGGACACATATGCGGTTTGTGACGATGAGTACGATGCGACATTGTATATCCAAAGTGAACCAAATTCGGTTGCTTGCGCATACCCGATATCGGTTTCGCAGTACTCGCTCTCTTTCTCTTGCGATGGGCCAAAAGAGGAGAGCAATTCAATGTATCGAGAAGGTCTGCGATCGCGCCTTCGGGTGAGAGTGTCTGGATCCTGATGGTGTCGTGCGGCGTAGACGTGGACAGGCGAGACATTGGCGATCCCCAAACTACTTCGAGCGTCGGCCTCGCCGGAGACCACCGCCACTTGTTCGAGACCTTACAATTTGACGCTACGTACGATTCAAGCCTTCCGAGCGGCTTACTTGATGAAATTGTGTGAATTCGTATGGCAGCGGCAGGCGCATCACTTGCAGCAATGTCTAGAGGCTCGGCGACAAGAAAGATGAGGGACGACTTCGCGGTTCATCCCGCGAGATCACAGTGCATCGTGGCCGACCCTGAGACATTGCGAAACATGAAGGAGTTGGCCGTTCTGTCGCCAGACGGCACCATCGCGTGTCAAGCGGAAAAACGGTTCGTTCTGCGTCCGTCCGCCCGTTGTTAACGAGAGTGACGAAGTAAGCAGAGACCGGTGGCGTGAGAGGCGGCAGTGCTTGGGTGGCGATCCGAACAATTGCTGTCAGCGCACCTGCGACGTCCGCGATTGCTGCGTTGCCGATTGGCAGGCCATGTCCGCAGGCTTAGCAATGGGAGCCAACTAGATTTGGTGGTCGCCTGAGGAAAAGCTTGAAACGCACGTAACGTCACATTGTAGGCGTGGAGCGCGAAACATGAAAGGTAGCCACCATGCTTCAATCGCAATTGCATTCGCTCTCTACTTACGCGCTCGGAATAGAGCACGGCATCATAGCAGGCGACTATCCCGTAGCTGCCAAATGCGGCTTGTCTAAGGACGAGCAGCAGGAGGCTGAAAATATATGGGCGTACTGCTTCTCACCTCAGGATCGGATCAAGTACATTCGCAAGAATCGTTCGCAATTTGAATTTCACGACTACAGCCAGATGGTCGGTGTCGTGCGGGGCCGCTGCTTCACCGGTTGCGCCTCGGAGCTAGTCAACTGGCGCCGTCGATTCAGAGCGTGGGCATGGCGCGCTGTCTTATTGTTCTGTGTAGCGACGTGGGTAGCCATTGTCCTCGCCGTTATTCGAGTGGCGGCTTGAGCGTTGGCAATTGAGTCGCTGCGAGCAAAGCAATGATTAGTTCGGATCGACAGATTGCCGAGAAGCCGCGGAAGCATCTGCGAATCTGCAACTGTGGGCGGCGTTCGGTTGCGCCAACAGTGCGCCAAGCCAAGAGTTCGCCAAGCGATGTGTCGTTCATTGTCCATCGGGGCGGACAGCCGGCATGGATGATGCTGTGGCTTATTTGAGTGTACCAGCGATGCCGGGAAGGAAGTCCGCTTTGGCGTGAAATGGGCGATTGAGTGGCGAGATCAGGTACCGGCGATGTGCTAAAGGTCGTCTTGTCGAGCTACCCCACGCTGAGGCGAAAGCAGCTCGACGTCTCTTTTGCAGAGTTCTGTGCTTTATCTCGTGGCGATGGCAAGGCCATCAGCTATATCATACGGCAGCTACGAGAGCGATAATCAACTTAACAAGAAGTCCAAGTTCGACTTGAGTAAAAGATGCACGTCCTAAAATAAGTTTGGCAATCTCTGTTCGGTTGGAAGTAGTTCGCATGCTTGGGGGTAATGCCAAGACTGCTTCATCGAAAAGCCGTCCCAGCGTCAAAAGCTGTTCTGGCTCGTACAGCTTGCCGTACTCCTGCTCGAGACGGCTCGCGCCCCCTTCTATGACCGCACTGTCGGCTTGCTCGTCGATTTCCGGGCACAGGCCGAGCTTCGCCGCTACGAGCTCGTTTGTAAGTGCATTGAGGAGCCGGGTCGCTTCGAGCGCGCTCTGGTCCTCGCAGATCAGTCTTGCAACCTCTTCAATTTGTAGCTCGATCCTCTGCTTAAGGTATTGAATATGCGAACTGCAGGGATGAAGGTGGCCAGCACGTTCTCGAGGCGGCGGTGCTGTGGGGATATGTGGATCAGTATCAGCTTTCAGTCGAATGGGCGATGAGTTGGCAAAAGCGCGCAGAGGAAGAACAAAATATCGAAGAAGTTGCGAAAAGAAACAAACCACTATCTCCCGATAAGCTTGGTTCAGGCGCTCAAC
Source organism: Bradyrhizobium sp. UFLA05-153 (assembly GCF_054185185.1). NCBI lineage: Bacteria > Pseudomonadati > Pseudomonadota > Alphaproteobacteria > Hyphomicrobiales > Nitrobacteraceae > Bradyrhizobium > Bradyrhizobium sp. UFLA05-153. The sequence goes on along the minus strand of NZ_JBBIAM010000064.1, from coordinate 29,982 downwards.
TGGCCTCGATTTTCTAGGTACGTACGTTGTCATGGTCATGGCTGCCTCATGTATCGTTCTGGCACACGAATCTTCTGTTGCGCCGCGCGGGCCTCCAGCCCGCGTGGGGATGCCGCTTGACGAGACCTGCCGATAACCGTTCGAAAGGCCCTTCTGATGCCTTGCTGTTGAGCAGGTGGCGAACGAGGCCACCTGGACGAACTGCCCTCAACAGCCGACGATTAATCCTCACGACTTGCGCCATCCCCGAGCTCAACCGCCGCGTTGACTAGCAGCGTTCCTTAGGTTTGGTAAAATAGATTGTTATGATGGAGCGCATTCACCTCATGGATAGAACGGTGCGACAAGGACTTCATCCCGAATCACGCACGGCAGTCAAGCGGCCGGGGCTCGTTATTGCGCGCTGCGACACACGATTCGACCGCGTTTGGTCCAGCTTTGCGCTGGGAGCTGCCGAACGGTCTGCTCAGGCCCGAGCGTTCTCGGGCGACGACGCAGAGCCGAGGTGAAGCAGAGGGGACATGATCGTCGTGAAGAAGCCGGACTTCCGATCGAGAGGAGTTGAGTGGCGGATTGAGACCGAATTGCAACAGCAGGCGCCGCAATCACTGGATGAGAAGATAATTTCTAACCAACACCAACGATCATAGCTTAGTCAGGGACCAGGAGACATTGCATCGTTCGATGCTCAGATTTCTGATGCCCCTCGTTGACGCGACGGTGCTACGCCTTGCGCATTTGTATCGGCGGCGTAGGTTGGAGATTATGGCTTTTGACAAGTGTTTCTGTCGCAAGTCTCGATCAGCGCCTCTGATTTTGCAGGGCTAGGCAGAAGCAGATTGAGTTTTCAGCAGACCTGAGCGTGGCGGCGCTCCGAGAACAATTCGCGACATTAATCCAAAGTCTTGCACGATCCAGCGAATGCCTGTCGCGATAACAATAATGGTCACACCAAGCGCAATTGCGACTGCGATCCTGGTCGATAAATCCCAGAGCTCTCCAAACTGGACCAGGTCCATGAGACGAAAGACGCTTCCTTGAAGGAGATAAAGGAGCAGCGTGCTCTGACCCAGGTCCACCGCGATAAAGCGAGCTATCCGACTTGAACCACAAAACGTCCAGCATCGCAGCATCACTTCCGCGGCGACAGCAGAGGCGGCTGCAGAGCCAACGAACATCAGTGATACTTGTTTGGCCGACTGTGCATCGTGAATCAGAACGAGATTGTTATAGGCATAAGTCTCCTTGTCCCAAGCAAGGAAGCACACGCAAGCAAGACCAAAGAGTAAGAGGAGCAAAGGAGACTTGTAGCGTAAGAGGGCGCTCATCCGCCAGTCAGAAGACCTGGAGAGCACGAACCCGAGGCAAAAGAACGGATAAGTGTACCTGATCAACGGGGCTATCGAAAATGTGACCGGCGCGAGCGCGATCAGAACCGCAGATATGGATACCATCCATGTCGATCGCAGATTAGCAGCGATGAGAAGCCCAACGAGAAGAAACGAAGCAAACGTTGCCCATATAAACCAGTATGTGCCAGCAAACTCCCTTGGGAATTCCAGCGCACCGCTTACTACGCTTGGCGTGGGCGAAATTGCGGCCAACTTAACTGTTTCCATGAGCGTGCACCAGAACAGCATAGGCAGCAGTAACTGCACCGCGCGGTCCTTGATGCTGCGAGTGAACGATTTTCGCAAAAGTGCGCCCGAGGAAAGATATCCGCTGATCGCCATGAAGAGGGGCATGTGAAACATGTAGATCGACTTGAAGTATGGTGAATACCAATACTGATTATCTCTGTAGACGACATATTGTAATAGGTGTCCGACGATCACCAGAATGATGAGGATGCCTTTGGCGAAATCAAAACCCAGATTTCTGTCGGCTGAGCGCGAGTTGCGGTCTGTCGACGCTGTTGGTGTCTTGTCAGTATCAAGCTCTCTAACCATTGTTCCGTGCGCACGCCGTTGGCAGGTTGTCCGCTTTTGGTTCTGCCCTATTTCCATTCTCAATGGAAGATGACCTCAACGCTTGAGGGCGGCGAGGATGTAGGAAGCGGGATCCTTTTTTGGGTAAATTCAAAGCTCGCTGGATACGGCCGGATCGGCCGTGATAGCACTGAGGCCTTTGTCAATCGGGGACTTGCAACGCATCTACCACATTGGCTAATTGGCTTCGTCGCGCACTTTGTATCTGCTCCAGACACCTTGCAGGAAAACATTCGTAGTGTCGCCGCATCAAGACCGAATTCGCGTGTTGCCCGTGCTCAGCACTCGCGGCGGCTTGAAAGTGGCATGGGGCACTTGTCGAGCGGATCACGTTTAGATTGTGCATCGAGTCATGTCCCTTGCGAGCGCGGTACTGGCGCTGTTAATGCGAGCGATCATAAATTCTTGCGAGCCCGAAATCGCCTCATGGTTGTAGTGAAAACGATGCGAGAACTGGGGGCTGCCGCACCGTGCCTGCGTTTCGCGGCCTCCTCCCGTGCAGGACCAGCGTCCCGGCTCGGATCGCTCCAGATAAACGGAGATCCGAAGGGCTCCCCCAGCGGGCAGAAATTGTCATGTTGCGGAATATATGGCAGGTTCTACTGAGCTTCATCTCATCGACCGGACGGTCGAATGTCGCAGGAAAAACCGCCTCAGTTCGACATGGAAAGACATGACGATTCGGCGGTCCTCTGGGAAGACGGTGATTGCGTCTTCTGCCGCGCATGGCGTCGGACCGCCGATGGTGACCGACAACGAGTTCTAATTGTGCGACCGGCTGCGTTGCACCCTCCGCGTGCTGCGCTTGACCGCCTCGCTCATGAGTATGAATTAGGGGAAGGGCTTGAGGGGAAATGGGCGGTGCGGCCTCTGGAGCTACTCCGCGAAGCTGGCCGAACCACTCTGGTTCTGGAGGATCCGGCCGGTGAACCCCTGGTTCACTTGCTGGGCGCACCTTTGGAGTTGGACTGCTTTCTGGGACTGGCGGTTAGCATTACGGCAACTCTCGGTAGTATTCACCGGAGCGGCTTGGTCCATAGAGATGTGAAGCCAGCGCATATTCTGGTGAATTGTCCAGACGGACAGGCCCGGTTCACAGGCTTTGGTCTTGCTTCGCGTTACCCGCGCGAGCGGCAGGCGAGCGAACCGCCCGAGTTCATCGCGGGCACACTGCCCTACATGGCGCCCGAACAGACGGGACGGATGAACCGTTCGATCGATTCCCGCAGTGACCTCTACTCACTCGGCATCACGTTCTACGAGATGCTCACAGGTGCCTTGCCGTTCGCCGCGTTAGATCCAATGGAGTGGATCCACTGTCATATCGCGAGAAAACCAATAGCGCCGACAGACAAATCCGAAAGCATCCCGGAGCAGCTCTCCCAGATAGTGATGAGGTTGCTCGCCAAGGCCGCGGAGGATCGTTATCAGACGGCCGCCGGCCTCGAGCACGATCTTCGGCGCTGTCTCGTCGAATGGTCGAGCTCCCGACGTATCGAACCATTTGTGCTAGGCGAAGAAGATACACCAGATCGCCTGCTGATCCCCGAGAAGCTCTACGGGAGAGGCTCCGAGATCGAGGCGCTGCTCGCCGCTTTCGATCGGGTCGTCAAGAGTGGAGCGCCAAGGTTGGTACTTGTCGCCGGCTACTCCGGCATCGGCAAGTCGTCCGTTGTCCATGAGCTGCATAAAGCTCTGGTGCCCTCGCGCGGGGTCTTCGCGTCCGGCAAATTTGATCAATTCAAGCGCGACATTCCCTACGCGACGCTAGTTCAGGCATTTCAGGGAGTTGTCAGGCCTCTTCTCGGCAAAAGTGACGCTGAGCTCTCGAGTTGGCGCAGCGCACTCCTGGATGCGCTTGGTCCGAACGGACGGCTGATGACAGACCTGATTCCCGACCTACGGCTGATCATCGGCGAACAGCCTGCCGTTCCGGAGCTTCCGCCCCAGCAAGCGCAAACTCGTTTCCAGCTGGTATTTCGCCGGTTTGTCGGCGTCTTCGCCCGCCAACACCATCCGTTGGTGATCTTCCTGGACGATTTGCAGTGGTTCGACGCGGCAACACTCGACATGCTCGAGCATCTCCTGACAGAGACCGATTTGCAACTGCTGCTCATCGGAGCGTATCGGAGTAACGAGGTTGATTCCAACCATCCGCTGAAACGCAAGCTCGATAGCATTAGCAGCACCGGCAGGAACGTGGAAGAGATCACGCTTCTGCCACTCACCCCCCGGCATGTCGAGCAGCTGGTCGCGGATGCATTTCGCTGCGAGCCAAAGCGCGCAGCACCACTCGCGCAGTTGGTTCACCAGAAGACTGTGGGCAATCCGTTCTTTGTCATTCAGTTTATTTCTGCACTCGCCGAAGAGGAGCTGTTGACCTTCGATCACAGCGCGGCGCGCTGGTCTTGGAATCTCGAACGCATCCACGAAAAGGGGTACACCGATAACGTAGTGGACCTGATGGTCGGGAAACTCACCCGCCTACCAGCCGCAACACAGAATGCGCTACAACAGCTCGCCTGTTTCGGTAACATCGCCGAAACATCGGAACTTTCAATTGTTTTCGGGACTTCGCAGGCGCGGGTGCACGCACTGCTATGGCCGGCGATCCATCAGGATCTAGTCGAGCGGCACGCAGACACGTACAGTTTCATTCACGATCGAATTCAGGAGGCGGCCTACTCGTTGGTCCCAGAGGAGGCGCGTGCTCCAGCTCATCTGCGGATTGGCCGGATGCTCGCGGGATATACACCTCCGGAGAGCCGTCGAGCGGCTATCTTTAATATTGTTAATCAGCTCGATCGAGGTCTGTCCCTAATAACCTCCAGTAAGGAGCGAGAGCAGCTCGCAGAATTCAACCTGATCGCCGGCCAGCGTGCCAAAGCGTCCGCAGCTTACGCATCAGCGCTCACATACCTGATCGCCGGTAGCGCGCTGCTCGCGGAAGACTCGTGGCAAAATCAGCACGAGCTCACCTTCGCGTTGGAACAGAACCGGGCCGAATGCGAATTCCTGACCGGCGAGCTGGATGCCGCGGAGGAGCGCCTATCCGCGCTTTCCAGGCGTGGTATGGATGCGGTCGAACAAGCCAGTGTAGCCTGCTTGCGAGTCGATCTGTATCTAACACGCGGCGACCTCGAGCGCGCGGTGGCGGTAGGTCTCGAGTATCTGCGCGGCGTCGGGTTTGAATGGTCGCCAACTCCAACGCAGGAGGAGGCTCTATCCGAATATCAGCTGATGTGGTCCAAGATCACTGATGGCCAGATTGAAAAGATAGCAGATCTGCCTCTAATGAAAGACGAGACGTGCCTTGCTATTTTAACGGTTTTGACGCGGATCCTTCCTCCGGCCGTTTTTACTGACGCCAACCTGTCCACGTTGGTCATATGCCGAGCGGTGAATCTTAGCCTCGACCACGGGAACTCTGATGCTTCGTGCGCACACTACGCTTGGCTTAACCGGGTCTTAGGTGGCCGCTTCGGCGATTATCAGGCGGCTTATCGTTTTGGTCTGCTCGCCTGCGATCTCGTCGATCGTCGCGGGTTGACCCGCTTTCAGGCTCCGGTCTATCTAGCCGTCGGCTCAACTGTGATCCCTTGGACCAAACACCGGGGCGGTCGCGATTTGATATCGCGAGCGTTGAAGGCGGCTAGCGAAGTCGGCGATCTCATTTATGAGGCCTACAGTCTCGCCCATTTGACTTCAAGCATGATAGGCGCGGGCGATCCTCTGGAAGACATTCAGCGCGAAATAGAGAGAAACCTCACCACCGCGCGTAAGATGAAGTTCCGCTTCGCAGCCGACATTATACGTCTGCAGCTTGGACTCGTTCGCACCATGCGTGGCCTCACGCGCACATTCGGCTGCTTTGATGACGAAGAAATTGACGAATTGGCCATCGAGCGCTCGCTCGAGCAAGGACCCGAGGTACCCCTTGGTGCCATTTATTGGATCCGTAAGCTCCAGGCGCGTTTCCTAGCCGGTGACTATGTCGCTGCGATCCATGCGAGGTCAAAGGCAGAACCTCAAATGTGGACCATACCGACAGAAGGCTCAACAGCGGAATTCCACTTCTACGGTGCGCTGTCTCACTCTTGCCATTGCGACGGTTCAGCCGCGAGTGAAGAACAACTGCATCGAGGTATCATAAGCGCCCATCACAAACGGCTTCAGGCGTGGGCGATGAATTGCCCTGAAAATTTTGAACACCGAGCTGCTTTGGTTGCAGCCGAAATCGCAAGGCTTGACAATCGTGATGCAGAAGCAATGCGCCTCTACGAGCACTCCATACGATCCGCAGCGGCTAATGGTTTTGTTCACCATGAGGCGATCGCCTGCGAACTTGCGGGGCGATTTTACGCTGCACGTGGGTATGAGAGGATCGCAAAGACTTATTTGAGAGATGCACGGTACAACTATTTGCGTTGGGGAGCCGATGGGAAAGTGCGACAGCTCGGCGCTTTATTTCCATATCTGAATGAGGAGGACGAAACTCGAGCCCTGTCCGGCACGAGCATAGGAGCGCCGGTTGAACATCTAGACCTTGCTACGGTGATCAAAGTCTCGCAGGCGGTTTCGGGTGAGATTGTCCTGCAAAGGCTCATTGATAGGCTCATGCGCACCGCAATTGAGCAGGCCGGTGCCGAGCGAGGTCTTTTGATTTTGCTCCGTGGCAATGAACCGCGGATCGAAGCTGAGGCGACAACGGCCAGTCAATTGCTTATTGTGCACATGCATGACCAAGCAGTGACCGCGGCAGCTCTCCCGGAGTCGGTGCTCCATTATGTCATGCGGACCGGTGAAAATGTCATTCTCGACAATGCCGCCGTCCAATCTTCATTTGCTAACGACCCCTATATCCGCGAACGCGGGTCGCGCTCCGTTCTGTGCCTGCCCCTAATCACTCAAGCTAAGCTCATCGGGATGCTCTATCTCGAAAATAACTTGGCGGCTGGCATCTTCGCGCGGGCCCGGAGTTCGGTGCTAAAGCTGCTTGCCTCGCAAGCGGCAATAGCGCTCGAAAACAGCCGTTTGTACCGTGATGTTCAGGAACGTGAAACGAAAATCCGGCGCCTGGTCGACGCCAACATTATCGGAATCGTTTTCTTCAGCCATGAGGGGGGCATCCTCGAGGCTAATCATGCCTTTCTCGAGATAGTTGGTTACGACCGAGAGGATCTCGTCGCGGGCCGGATACGCTGGAGCGATCTAACTCCGCCAGACTGGAAAGAGCGCACTGCGCGCGCTCAGACAGAGATCCATTTTACCGGAGCTGTCCAAGCTTTCGAAAAGGAGTACGTTCGCAAGGACGGTACCCGCGTCCCGGTGCTGATCGGGGCGGCCGCGTTCAACGAGCAACAAGGTGTCGCTTTTGTCGTTGACCTGACTGAACGCAAGCGGGCGGAAGCCGAAGCCCGCGAAAGCGAGCGGCGGTATCGCGAGACCCTAATCGAGCTCGCACACGCCAATCGCGTCACCACGATGGGACAACTGACCGCCTCGATTGCGCATGAAGTCAACCAGCCGATCGCCGGCGTCGTCAGCAACGCGGGGGCCGGGCTAAACTGGCTCAATGCTCAGCCGCCTAACTTAGAGCGGGTCCGGCAGACATTCGGTTTGATTATCAGAGATGGCACGCGAGCTGGAGAAATCATCGATCGGATTCGCGCGCTCATCAGGAAGTCGCCCCCACAGAAGGCCCCTTTGGCGATCAATGATGTGGTACTTGAAGTCATAGCCATGACGCGCGCAGAAGTGATGAAGAATAGTGTCTCAGTGCAAACGCAACTCGCGGAAGTCTTGCCGCTCATTCTGGCGGATCGAGTTCAACTCCAACAAGTGATTATCAATTTGATCATCAACGCAGCCGAGGCGATGAGCGGAGCAATGGAAGGAGCGCGGGAGCTGTTGATTGGCACGGCTAGATCTGGCTCAACTGGCGTACTGGTCAGCGTGCGAGATTCTGGTCCAGGATTGGGTTCGAACAATGTGGAGCAGCTGTTTGAGGCCTTCTACACCACCAAAGCGCAGGGTATGGGCATGGGACTGGCCATCTGCCGTTCAATCATCGAGGCCCACGGAGGCCGGATGTGGGCGAGCGCGAAAGAGGATCGAGGCGCCGTCTTTCAGTTCACTCTGCCTGTAGAGCCAGGCGATACTGATCCCGCTCTACATACCGATGGAATACCAGTCGCATGAGATGCGACGGGGGCGAAGGAAGTGTCTCAGCAAAGTCAGATCGCATAGCGTCCGTGCGGTTTTCAAAAACAATCGTGCCCCTTGCCCGTTTCGCCTTTGCCGCGGGGATAAATTGCACGGGGGCCAGTTCGAGCGAATCGTGCTTCGTTCCGGCAACGAGGTTTGGCGGGCGTTCCACATTTTCACCTAACGTTGTCGCGGACCAAGTCTCAAGGATTTAGCCAACCCGTCGCGGTTTCGTCACGCGCGATCGCCGCCAACGCGCAAAGAGGAGCAACATGCCCTTGCGCTTTGGCGCGAAACAGGTGGTGTTGGCTCTTGCGTTCGTGCCTACGCAGCTACAGACGACGCTTTGAGGCTGTCGCATACGACCAGCGCCAACCCGCATCTGGGTTTGACACGCCACCAGCCATGTTACGGCACCACTCGCCGTGCCATCGGAAAGCATTCCCATCCCATTTATCGCCTGGATGAGCTGCCACCTAAAACTGGAGATTCCAGGCGTAGACCCATCCCGGCGGGGACAATCTCCCTCTTGGTCTATGATAAAAGGAAGTGCTGGGTTGTCAGACCGTGGAAGCTCGATTTTCACTAAGCCGTTGAATATATTGCATATTATGCTATTTTAGCAATTTTAGTGTAGCCGGCTTACTTTAGGTTCCATTGGTTATACTATTTCCGCGAAAACAGTATAACGGGGCCCTGCCATGGCGCCAAGCCAACGTCTCGATATTACATACCAGACACTCTATTCCGAATTGGTCCAGCGCAGCCTCGACGAAAGCTTCACCTCCGAGTTCTCTTCGAACGGTCGGTTCGTGGCAGTCGCGGTCAAGGGCAAGAAATATTGGTACTTCGACACGCCCAAGCCAGAAGGCGGCGGCCAGGACCGTCGCTATGTTGGTCCGGTGGACGATTCCGAAATCACCAAGAGGGTTGAGGCGTTCAAGGATTTGAAGGCTGACCTGAAGGGACGTCACCGTCTCGTCTCCACATTGACGCGAGAGGCCTATCTGCCGCACGCCTTACCAATGACTGGCCAAGTGGTGGAGGCGCTGGCGAAGGCCGGCTTCTTCCGCATGAGGGGAGTGCTTGTCGGCACCGTTGCCTACCAATGCTACTCCGCCGTGCTCGGCAGGCGACTCGATGCGGCCGCGATGCAGACCGGCGACGCCGACTTTGCACAGTTCCACGAAACCTCGGTCGCCATCAAGGACTCCATGCCTCCCATTCTGGAGGTGCTTCGACAGGTCGACACGACCTTCCGGGAGGTTCCGAGCCAGGCCGACGGAAGGGTCTCCCAGTTCGTGTCGAGGGATAACTTCAAGGTGGAGTTCTTGACGGCGAACCAATGGTCCGATGATCAGGCGGGCAAGCCTGTCCCGATGCCGGTCTTGGGCGGGGCGGCGGCACTTCCGCTCCGTTTCCTTGACTACCTGATCCATCAGCCCATCCGCGCGGTCCTGCTGCATGGTGTGGGCGTGCCGGTTCTCATTCCGTCGCCAGAAAGATACGCCATCCATAAGCTCATCATCGGATCTCGCCGCAAGGAGGATCGCGATGCGACCGCAAAGAGTTCGAAAGATCGGCTTCAAGCCAGATCGATCATCGAGGCAATGATTACGAACCGACAGCACGCTGATGTCGCCGCCGCGTTTGCGGAAGCATGGGATCGCGGCGATCAATGGAAAGCCGCAATCCGCACCAGCATCGCGACCTACGACGATGACTTCCAAAATTCGCTCCGATCCGAACTAGATAAGGGCGTCACGGAGCTTGGGTTGCACCTTGCCCACTACGCAGCAAAGCCATCCGAAGGGGAAACTTCTACAACCCGGTGAAAATGAGTTGCGGATGGCATGGCAGCCGCGTAGAGGCCTCGATCGCCGGCGCCACATCGCTTTCGGCCGCAGCTGCGGCAGCATTTGTTTGGCCTCAACATGATCGGTTCGGCCATGGCTGCGTCGCCGACCATGATGTAGCTGTTGGCTTGCCGAACACGCCGACGTTATCGATCATGATCATATCGGGGTATCATCCACATGACTATCAGTGGAATCGACGTGTTCGCGCGTAGCTTGCAGCTCGTGGGCACAGGCAAGGACTTCCCCAGCAGTTTCTCAAAAACGTGCGGTGCAAACGCAACTTGCGGAAGCCTTGCCGCTCATTCTGGCGGATCGAGTTCAACTCCAAATGCGATTATCGATTTGATCATCAACGCAGCCGAGGCGATGAGCGGAGCAAAGGAGAGAGCGCCCGAGCTGTTGATTGGCACGGCTAGTTCTCGCTCGATTGACATACTGGTCAGCGTTGCGAGATTTTGGTCCCAGAATAGGATTCGAATACCTGTTTGAGGCCTTCACCAAAGCCAGGATATGGGTATGGGACTGGCCATCTGTCGCTCAATCATCGAGGCCCATGGCGCTGGACGCGTAATACTCTCTGGTGAACGGAAGGCGTGGTGACGCCGAGGTGCCCTTGCATCCCGCATTGGGCGGCGATGCACGCGCGTGTAGGCGTCGCGTCCGATGCAGGATACGCCAACCGAAAACCGAAGGTAGATAATCCTGTTCTGCTGTGTTCTTTAAACTAGATCGTGCGTACTCTTGTCGAGCAGACCGGCCTCGATCAGCCCCTGACGCATGCGCGTGATCTCCGATCGATCGATCTTCACCAGCGGCGGGCGCACTACTGCGCGCGGCAATTTACCGCACAGCACCAGCGCTTCTTTCATGCGGTTATGCATGTCGACGAATGGATCAGCATAGAACACTCGCATCAGCGGTTCGATGCGGTTGTTGAGCTGCCTTGCCTCGGCGAGGTCGTTGCCCTGCACCGCGCGGAATAGGCGCGTTTGCAATTCGGGGATCACGCTACCGAAGCCCGACAGCAATCCATTGCAGCCGAGCACCAGGGAAGATAACAGCCAGGCACTATGCGTGGTGAGCACATTCACGGGCCGCGGCAGATTCTGCAGCGTGCGCACGTGCCACTCGTGATCCGGCACGTTACCGATCCAGTCCTTGATGGCGCGGACGGTCGGTACCTCCGCGCACAGCTTCAGCAGCGTGTCCTTCGGATAGCCTTGACCGGTCGCGAGCGGATACTGGAACGCGATCAGCGGCAGGTCGGTCGCGTCGGCGATGCGCTTGAAATGTGCGAGCACCATTTCCGGTGACTGGCCGAGGGTGAACAGCGCCGGCGGGAATACTAAGAGCGCGGAAGCGCCGCCTTGTGTTGCCATGCGCGCAACGCGCGCCGCCTCAAGGCTACCGTCGGCCCAGATGCCGTTGATCAGCGGCAGCTTTGTTCCGATCTCGTCCTGCGCGATGTCGAGCACCCGGCGCTGTTCGTCGAAACTGCAGGAGCCAACCTCGGTCGAGTGCGCATTGACGGTGATGGCCGAGAGGTCTTGCACGGAGGCGACGTCTCGAAGGTGCTTGCGGAAACTCACCTCGTCGATGATGAGATCGCCATCAAATGGCAGCAGCACCGCCGGAATCACGCCGTGCGGGACATAATTCACGTGTCGGGGCATGGGCTAGCCTCCTATCCCTCGCTATTTCCGGGCGCGAGCAAAGCAAGCAAACTCGGAACCGCGGAAATGAGCGCCGAACTTCTATCCAGAGTCAGCGTCCGGCGCCACGCGCCTTCTCGCATGACCGCAAAATTGTACTGCCCCCTTCAAGGCAGGCGAATTCCAATGAGAATCGGCTGGCGGCGGCGCGTATAAGGCGCGCCCTCCGATAGCATGTCGGTCGATAGCCGCCAGACAGACCGGAAATGCAGACGACACCACTTGCAAACCGATCGCAAGCTTCTTGACCGAAATCGGTCAGTTGTTTGCCATCAGGCCGTGTCAGTTCCCTTGGCAGATAGAACCGATAGGCCACCCGACCCTGGCTCGCCGCGCAGCATCGAAGTGTTGCCGCCTCCCTGGAAATTCCAAACCAAGCAGTCAAAACGTCTGTGTCGAGCTAGTTGAGCAGCGATCTAAGAAGAAAATGCTTGGCCGCTCAACTGCCAGAAAGCATGGCTCCGTTCAGCGCCACGATATAGAGCCAAGCCCAGGACTGATTGTATTCCAGTTCGATTGCTGACCTGCCCAAACTCGTACGGATGATGCGCCGGCGATCTCGAGCTCGAATAAGTGCGTCCACAATATCCATAATGTAGATGCGGTACATCAATACAATGAATTTTACCAACCTTGTTGGATGTCGCATAAGAAAAATGTCGGTTTGGAGAAAAGCCTCGGTCTTATCAGAATGATTATCGATCTTTGCCTAGGCGAGGAGAAACATTTTGGGTGTTCGTCTGGCATCAAGCCACGCGCTCGTGCAGTCTGGCCACGTTCTTCGGTGGTCTCACCTAGCGCCGCGCGGGTTCGACGCGACCGACGCCGCCCAAAGGGTTGGCCGTTGTTCGCCAATCAGGCCGAGCATTAGGCCGAGTTCCTTGGACTCTGGTTCAAATCGAACAGAAGAAAGAAATGCCAAATTTCGTTCGGAACGGACATTGGCCTTTTGTGGCTTAAGGTTAGCGGCGAATGCCCTCGCCGCAAATGGACCATCGGTGGTAGCCCTCCTGCTGCCGATGGAAGCTGGCGCGATGTGTAGTCGCTCCTCCCTAGACTGACTTTGCCCGGCCACTGAAAGTGGCCGGGCCTCTTTTGTGTGCCGAGCGTGGGTGACAGCGTGGAGGCGGAAGTTTCGTAAATCAAGCTATGCGCTTCATTCTAACAGCAAGTGGCACCTCTGTTGTCGAGTTCGTCCCCATGAATGAGTCTCAGCGCAGCCAACGATCATGAAGTTCATTTTGGTAAATCACAGGACGCCGAGCAGCCCGTCCATCTGCGCCGAGTGTCATCGATGCCTGGAGACAGGCTACTTGCGAGATATGTCCACGCGACAGCCCTATTGTGACTACGATTGTTATCTTCGTTACCGGGAGAAGATGCTATGCGTCCCATGGTTTGCGATCAAATGCGGCATCCGTCGGCTCGCTCATGACTATTCGAATTACTTCGAAGCGGCCGTTTGCTTTGCTGTTTTCACGTCCTGGTATTCGATCGCTCTCACCGAAGGCGCGCTGCGGCTTGGGGAAATGGGACTGCTGAAGCGACCTCGCGCGTAAGCGTGCATGAAGCTAGCGGCACATCGCTGAACCGAAATCATCAATCTTCGCAAATAGTTGTTTTAGTAACTTCGGCGATCGCGTGCCGCAGAACAGTGAGGCTGCGTTGAAAGTTACCTTTGAGGTTGGGGGATATTGATCCGCATGTGCGGGATTGTCGGCATTCTCGGGCGCGAACCGGTTGCGGAGCAATTGGTGGATTCGCTCAAGCGGCTTGAATATCGCGGCTACGACTCCGCGGGTGTTGCCACGCTCGAAGGCGATCACCTGGAGCGCCGTCGCGCCGAAGGCAAGCTGAAGAACCTCGAGGCACGGCTGCATGACAAGCCGCTGAAGGGGACGACCGGCATCGGTCACACCCGCTGGGCCACCCACGGCAAGCCGACCGAGCACAATGCCCATCCGCACGCCACCGAGCGCCTCGCGGTGGTCCATAACGGCATCATCGAGAATTTCCGCGAGCTCCGCGAGGAACTCGAAGCGAAGGGGACGGTGTTCCGCACCGAGACCGACACCGAGATCGTTCTGCATCTGGTCGATGATCTGCTCACGCGCGGTAACAAGCCGGTCGAGGCGGTAAAGCTCGCCTTGAGCCGGCTGCGCGGCGCGTTCGCGCTCGGCTTCATCTTCGCGGGCGAGGGCGACCTGATGATCGGCGCCCGCAACGGTCCGCCGCTCGCGATCGGCTACGGCGACGGCGAGATGTTCCTTGGCTCGGACGCGATCGCGCTCGGTCCGTTCACCGACACGATCAGCTATCTCGAGGACGGCGACTGGGTCGTGCTGACCCGCAACAGCGTTGTCATCTTCGACAAGGACGGCCGCGCCGTTCAGCGCGACAAGATCAAGCATGCGGCCTCAAGCTCGCTGGTCGACAAGGCCAACTACCGCCACTTCATGGCGAAGGAAATCCACGAGCAGCCCGAGGTCGTCGGCCACACGCTGGCCCGCTATGTCGACATGGCATCCGAGCGCGTGTCGCTGCCGGTGAAGCTGCCGTTCGACTTCCGCGACATCCAGCGCGTCACGATCACGGCCTGCGGCACGGCGAGCTACGCCGGCTATGTCGCAAAATACTGGTTCGAGCGCATCGCGCGCCTTCCGGTCGAGGTCGACGTCGCCTCCGAGTTCCGCTACCGCGAGTCTCCCTTGCGCAAGGGCGATCTGGCGATCTTCATTTCGCAGTCGGGCGAGACTGCCGATACGCTCGCGGCGCTCCGCTACGCCAAGGCCGAAGGCGTGCACACGCTCGCCGTCGTCAACGTGCCGACCTCGACGATCGCGCGCGAGAGCGAGACGGTGCTCCAGACGCTCGCCGGTCCAGAGATCGGCGTCGCGTCCACGAAAGCCTTCACCTGCCAGCTCATGGTGCTTGCCTCGCTCGCGGTCGCGGCCGGCAAGGCGCGCGGCGAATTGTCCGAGGATGACGAGACCAAGCTCGTGCACGGCCTGGTCGAGATCCCGCGCCTGATGGCGGACGCGCTCACGACCGAAGTGCAGATCGAGAAGCTTGCACACAGGATCGCCAAGTCGCGCGACGTGCTCTATCTCGGCCGGGGCACCAGCTTCCCGCTCGCGCTCGAAGGCGCGCTGAAGCTGAAGGAGATCTCCTACATCCATGCCGAGGGCTACGCCGCCGGCGAGCTCAAGCACGGACCGATCGCGCTGATCGACGAGACCATGCCGGTCGTGGTGATTGCGCCCTACGATCGCGTGTTCGAGAAGACCGTCTCCAACATGCAGGAAGTCGCCGCCCGCGGCGGCAACATCATCCTGATGACGGATGCCAAGGGCGCTGCGGAGGCGACGGTCGATTCGCTCGTCACCATCGTCATGCCCGACATGGCGGCTGCCTTCACGCCGATGGTCTATGCCGTTCCCGTGCAGCTCTTGGCCTATCACACAGCGGTGGTGATGGGCACCGACGTCGACCAGCCGCGCAACCTCGCCAAGTCGGTAACTGTCGAATAAGCACGACGGCACCGATCGATCGCGTCTGGTCTTCAGACACGGCTGGAAAATGCCTAAACCGTTCATGACTGACAGCTAGAGCCGGCGTGGCGTTCGGCTTTTGAAGCAGATCAGTCGGCCTAGGTTGCGCCGCAAATTGAGAGATCGTTCATGTTAGTCCGTTTGCACTATTGGGCCATGCTGCTCATGCTTGCCACCATGGGCCCCGCCGCACAGGCCAAAGATCGCCGCATTGTTGCCGAGCCTGTTGCACCTAATCATGTCTGCGCTCACCTAGTGCCGTCGAGTGACAACGATACGGCCATGCTCCAAGACGCCATTGCTCGCTGTCCGTCTGGCTCGGCGGTTTATTTGGCAGGGGGGACCTTCCTGTCGGGCCCTCTCGAGATGAAATCTGGAGTGACCCTGTGGATCGAGCGCGATGCCTCGGTTGTCGCTATTGCTCAACCGAAGGCGTATGACAAAGGTTTTGGAAATTGCGGTCGCATCGAAGGGAAGGGCGACGGCTGCCGGCCGTTCATCAGCTTCTCCAAAACACGCGGGGGCGGCATCTATGGCGATGGCATCATCGACGGGCAGGGCGGCGCGCTCATGGCCGGCACAAGCGAGACTTGGTGGCAACTCGCCCGGCGCGCGCAAGCTGAGGGCGGCAACCAGAACGTCCCGCGCCTGATCCAGATCGACCATGCTCAGGACATTACCTTTCACGGTATCACGCTGCGCAATTCTGCTAATTTCCACGTGGCGATGAACCGGGTCGATGGTGCCACTTTTTGGGGCGTCACAATCGATACACCGGCCGACGCCCGTAACACAGACGGGATCGATCCTGGCGCCAGCCAGGACGTGACCATCATTCACTGTCAGATCCGCACTGGGGACGACAACGTGGCTATCAAAGCCGGCAACAACGGTCCCGCCCGCCATATTTCCATTGTCGACAATTACTTCGGCTGGGGACACGGCATGTCGATCGGGAGTGAAGTGAGCTCAGGTGTCAGCGACGTACTGGTGCACGGCCTCACTCTGGATGGCACGACGTCTGGCTTGCGCATTAAGAGCGATGTCAGCCGAGGCGGCCTGGTGGAGAGGGTGACCTATGAGAATGTGTGCCTGCGCGGCAATCGATGGCCTATCTATTTCGATACACGTTATGATATCCAGGCGCACGGCAACGAAATTCCGGTCTACCGCCAGATCGCGTTGCGCCACGTGCGCGGCGGTGACGGTGCGCTTGTGATGCACGGTCTCGACCGAGGCCATGCTCTTGAGATTGCGCTGGACGATGTGCGATTTGCCGATAGCGCGGTCTGGCAGGTTGAAAATGTAGATGCAGCGGTTTCCAGGGTGTGGCCGCCATTGCGCGGTGCGGCGAGTCCGCCATCGTCTACTGCATGGGAAGGCTGCGCAAAGGCATTCAGCCAACCACCAAGCAAAACCAGGAACAGCCTTGCGCCTCGATAGTACTCATTGCTGCGTTGAAGAATCCGGGCTTGACCGAAGCAGAATAGCAGGCACACTAAATGTGGCCGGCTTATGTAGGTACCATCCACCTAGCGGGACATGATTGGCTGTCCGAGAAGCTGACGAAGTGGTAAAGCGGCTCGTAAACGACGATGGGTCTGCAGCACAGGTGTGCGCGGCAGATCAAGAATTGGACATTGATAAGTCAGCAGAACGGCGCGGCGGTAGACTGTGTGCAAAAGCGTCCCATAGTTCCTATCTCGACGATAAGTTCGGCAGCCAGGTCCTATCATCACCAAAGAACGCTTTGAGCGACCATTGCTTGGCTTCGCTGTCTGAGAGCTGATGGGAGTAAGATTCTCGTCCTTTGGGATTGGCACCGATACCGGTAGATCGGTATTCGGCATAGTAGGCTGTCTTCAGTCTATCGGTCTTGCCGCGATCCCACTCGCTCCAGCCTTCTGCGATAACCGGTGCGTTCATCTCCGTGGATAAGAAGATCACCGTAGCGTAAGAGCGCCAAGGACGTCCGAGGGCGATGCCACGTGCGGCGGGATCAGCGGTGAGGATGCAATGGTCGAACACGTAGCCGCTGTCCTCGTCCGGCGAGTCCTTGCTTTGCGCGGTATAGACCACAGCCTGATTGGCGATGCCGTGCAGTTGACAACGATGGAAATAGGCTTTGGCATTGCCAAATATATAGTCGACATGTCCCTCGATGTAACAGTCCGAAAAGTATTGCCGGGTTGTTCGGCCGTTCGGCCCCTTGTTGGCAAATAGCGTATCCTGTGCGCCGAGTAGCCAGACTCGGGTGATAACGTCCTTATCTCCTGTGATAGACAGTGCCACCGCCTGCGAAGCAGGATTGGCCGGACTCAAGGAATAGTCGTTTTGAATCGTCAGATTGTCGAGCCGGAAGTCATCGCCGGATGCGTCCACAGTGGCGGAATGAACGGTTCCGCCCACCTTGATCGCG
Organism: Bradyrhizobium sp. UFLA05-153; assembly: GCF_054185185.1. NCBI lineage: Bacteria > Pseudomonadati > Pseudomonadota > Alphaproteobacteria > Hyphomicrobiales > Nitrobacteraceae > Bradyrhizobium > Bradyrhizobium sp. UFLA05-153. The sequence goes on along the minus strand of NZ_JBBIAM010000064.1, from coordinate 12,246 downwards.
CCGTCGCCGTAAACAATCACCGTGTCCCCTGGCTTCTTGCCAGTGCCTCTGATGTGAACGCCGGATTTGCCAACCTTGACCTTCTCGCGATAGATCCCCGGCGCGATCAAAATGTCACCGCCTCGCGCGGGCAACGCGTCCACGGCTTCCTGAACTGAACGATAGGCCATGTCTCCGGATTGCGAGACCAAAACTTGTTCAGCATATGCTTCCGAGAGCTGGAAGCACATGGCCAGAACGGAAGAGGAAATCAGAAAAAGTCTCATTATGGTCCCACTCTTTGTCGCGCTAGCCCTACGCGGTGTCGTGCTTAAAACTCACCTGACGCGATGCTGGCTTAAAGCTTTTGAGCCGCTGCATCTCACGTGTTTTTTTTGAGGCGCGTTTCCTGCCGTCCCACATCTAGATGGCGGTGTGTGCAATGTCAGTCGTGAATGATGATCGTGCCGTTTCTGCGTCGGCCCAAGGGTGAACGCTCAAAATTGTCGGAATGCGGTGCTTGGACTTGTCGTGTTTGGCTGTGGCTTGCGTAAAAATGCCCATGTCTGAAACACGACAATAGGGTCGAACTCTTCCACCGGCGGGACGCAATCCCTTGCTTTTCCCCTCCTTCAATCGTGGCCTACAGGCCAACTTGTGGCATGCCGATTGCTCGGCAGACAGCAACAGTGTCATCACGACAATGATCATGTTGTAGTCGCGCGAGGAGTTCAGATGAAACCTGCCAGTTGGTCCGAATCAATGTCGCGGACGCTCTGGTAGAGCAGAATCTCTATCGGCTCCGTTCTTGGGGCGCCGTTCTTTACCCAACTTCGGTTTTCTGGAGTAGCCCCAGTATAGCCCGCCTCGTGAAGACTCGTTGGTTGGGACCGCGAGCATTCTAGCAGGTCGGTCGAACCGCGAGTAAGTGAGGGCCCCTCCAGCCACTCGAGACGAAGCGAAAGTGCGGATTGCAGGGCGCGCCCTTGGTCGGGGATCGATGGTGCGATGATGCGAACCGTGTCCGCGAAACAGAGGAGAGCAGATGAAGTTTGGAGTGTTCTATGAGCACCAATTGCCGCAACCCTGGGACAATGGTGGCGAGCAAGAATTGTTCGGCAACGCGCTGGAGCAGATCGAGCTCGCCGATCAGCTCGGATTTGATTACATGTGGCAGGTCGAGCATCACTTCCTGGAGGAATACTCTCACTCGTCCGCGCCCGAAGTGTTTCTGGGTGCGGTTTCACAACGCACAAAGAATATCCGTATTGGCCACGGCATTTGTCTTGCCTCGCCGCGCTACAATCACCCGGCGCGGGTGGCCGAGCGCCTCGCGACGCTTGATCTGATATCGGGAGGACGTGTCGAGTGGGGGACTGGAGAATCAGCGTCTCTAATTGAGATGCAGGGGTTTGGGATAGAGCCCGAGCAGAAGACTGCCATGTGGCGGGAAGGGGTCGAACAAACCGCCAATATGATGGCCATGCGGCCATATCCGGGATACGAGGGGCGATTCTTCAATATGCCGCCCCGCAACATCGTGCCAAAGCCGGTTCAGAAACCGCATCCACCGCTCTGGATGGCGTGTTCGAGGCGCGACAGCATTTTGCGCGCCGCGCGTCATGGGGTGGGGGCGCTGGTCTTTGGCTTTGTCGAAGCATCTCAAGCGAAAATTTGGCGCGACGAATACTATGAGATCATTAAGTCTGACGAATGCGTGCCCATTGGTCATTCGGTGAACGCCAATATTGCAACGCTCAACGGCATGATGGTTCATGACAGTGCCGAAGAAGCAATGCGCCGCGGAATCGACGGCTTCAAGTTTTTCGGATATTCGATCGCACATTACGCGATATATGGCGAACATCGTCCTGGACGTACGAATCTGTGGCGGCGCTTCCAAGCCATCAAGGACGACGTGAAGGAGACACCAGGTTCGGGAGCCATCGGTCGGCCTCAGAGCGTTCGTGACCACCTCATGGGGTATGCAGATGTCGGTATCGACCAGATGATCTTCATCCAGCAATGCGGAATGAACAAGCACGAACATATCTGCGAGGCGCTCGAGCTGTTTGCCAAGGAGGTCATGCCCGCACTGAAAGAACGAGAAGACGAGCGCGTCCGACGTAAAGAAGAGGAACTCGCACCTTACGTAGAGGCGGCGCTGGCCCGCAAGCCCATGATGCCAGAGTTGCGGGAGACGGATATTCCGAACATCGAGGCGATGGGCATCGTACTCGAGCGTCGCACTGGCAAGGACTACGCTTCGGCGGGGGGCACCTTCGCGGATCCGACCCGTGGAGGCGCGATTCCTATGGTTTCGTGGGAAACCTATGCCAAGGCAGCCAAGGTCGATTGAAGTCGAAGCTGACCGCGGAACTTGCTCAAGGTCTTTGTTATGCCGCGGCTGAGCCCCCTAGCCTGAAAGCAACTGCGCGCCCGATGAAAATATCACAAGCGTTCAATTTTGAGGCGGCTCATCGTCTGCCCAACGTGCCGGCCACACACAAGTGCAGCCGCCTGCACGGGCATTCCTATCGGGTCGAGCTGCAGCTCGATGGACCAGTAAATCCCGTTACCGGGTTCGTCGTGGACTTTTTTGACCTGGAGGCATCCTTTGTCGAAATCATGAATGCACTCGATCATCGATGCCTGAATGAAGTCGAGGGATTGGAGAATCCTACGGCAGAAAACATTGCCGTTTGGATCTGGGAAAGATTGCATCGCAAATTCCAGCAGATGTCGTGCGTCCGGGTCTATGAAACATCTGATGCTTGGGCCGAGTATGACGGACGATGACAAGAAAGTCCGCCTGTTTGCTCGAACTTGTTCCGGTCACTTGGGGCGTTCCCGACGCTAGGAAATGCAATAATGCTCACGAAGTGGAAGTCACGGCTGGGACAGTTCGAGTAAGACTGACTTACGGCACGGCCGTGAATGCGCCAATCGCTCCCGGCCTAGTCAGTTGCCCGTGAACGAGCCTCTAAGCGATTGAGCTGGAGTCTGTTTTTGGGATTTTGTGGCGTTGGAGATTGCAGGGATTTGAAGCTTGAGCACGCCAAACCTTGCAAATTCGTTTCTGGATTCCCCATCGCTATGAACTGTGCTTGTGTGGTGCATCGGAGGGACGATGCGGCCGAAGAAGCACAAGACGACGGGATCGAATGACCTGTTCCGGGCGCGACTGGACCAGATGATCAACATGAAGCACGAGCTGGTGCTGCTTGCCGGCAAGGTCGATTGGGACTGGATCGACGGCGAGATTGCTCCGCTCTACAGCGAGAACGGCCGGCCGGGGATCGAGACCCGCTTCATGATCGGGCTGCTGCTGCTCAAGCACATTTATGGGCTGTCCGATGAGGGGGTGTGCGAGCGCTGGGTCCACGATCCGTACTTCCAGTTCTTCACTGGCGAAGAGTTCTTCCAGCATGCATTTCCGCACGAGCGCTCGGACCTGAGCCATAGGCGCAAGCGGCTCGGCGACAAGCTGGAGCTGCTGCTGGCCGAGAGCCTGCGGGTGGCGCACGAGGCCGGCGCGTTGCGCAGCCAGGACCTCCAGCGCGTCACGGTCGACACCACGGTGCAACCAAAGGCCATCACCTTTCCGACCGATGCCAAACTCTTGCATGCAGCCATCAGGGGGCTGAACCGTCTGGCGAGACAGCACGGCGTCAGGCTGCGGCAATCCTATTGTCGCGTGGCCAAGACTGCGGCGATGATGGCGGGTCGCTACGCTCATGCCAAACAATTCGGGCGGCATCAGCGGCAGTTGCGTATCCTGCGCAGCCGGCTGGGCCGGATCATCCGCGACATCCGTCGCAAGATCGAGGGCCAGCCAGCACTGGAAGAGGCATTCGCACTCCCCCTTGGGCGAGCCAGCCAGATCCGCTCGCAGCAGCAGCGCCAGCGCGGCTGGAAGCTCTATTCCTTCCATGCCCCGGAGGTGGAGTGCATCGGCAAAGGCAAGGCCGCTGCGCCTTATGAGTTCGGCGTGAAGGCTTCCATCGTCACCAACAACCGCCGAGCTCCCGGTGGCCTGTTCGTGCTGCACGCCAGGTCGCTGCCCGACAACCCTTACGACGGTCACACCTTGCGCAACGTCATCGACCGCACCGAGACACTCACTGGCTGTCCGATCGAGCGGGCCTATGTCGACAAGGGGTACCGCGGTCACGACGCGCAAAATCCCCGTCGCGTCTTCATCTCTGGCCAGAAGCGCGGCGTCTTCGGTATCATCAAGCGCGAGCTGCGCCGCCGTTCCGCCATCGATCCCATCATCGGACACATGAAAGCAGAAGGTCATCTCGGCCGCTGCTACCTCAAAGGCCGCGCCGGCGACGCCGCCAACGTCATTCTCTCAGCCGTCGGCCACAACTTGCGCCGCATCCTCGCCTGGCTCAGGGAATTGTTGCGCCTGTTCCTGTTGCCATGGCGAACGCTCGCTTGCCAGGCCCAGCTCAATCCGGCTTGTTAACGGCCGACTAGCAAGAAAGGAATCTAGAGCGCAGGTGTGGCTGCTGGGTAGCTATGCCGTACAAATAGGACGAAACCGTCTCTTTGCAGCGAGGTCGACGAGCAACAACTCACGAGCCTGCGCTGTGTGCAGCACAGGTCCATGCGAAGGCCATGCGCTCTCGGATCAAGGCCGTGGTTTCATCTAGTTTGCGTCGTATGGGTGGAATCAGCTTGTGGCTCGGATGAGGTTCCCCACATGCCAATTTAATCGGCGCCAAACGGGCGCCGAGGTCGGTGTCACTACCAAGCTTCAGGATGGCGTCGAACTGGCCTGGAGCTTGGCTGATCAATCGAACCTATATGACCCCTGAAAGAACGTACCCCAGCGCTCCATGCTGAACTTCGAAAACTGAGTCGGACTAATGATTCCCGGGACACTACAGCCTGTGCATGCCGCTTGGCTGTCCGTTTTGGTCCACATTGCCCAATAGCGCCCGCCGACGCCGACGCTGAAGTTTTTGGTGATGAAGTAGGACAACACGCCTTCAATCTGGACGCCCCCGCCACCATTTCCGCGTTGTTCAATGAAGGTAGTTGCCCGGCGCAACAGATGATTGTCGCGCCCTTTGAAATCGGTCCAGGGTAGGTATGCGACGTCCGTGCTCAAACGCCAACGCTCGGTGAGCATGGTTTCGGCGCTTAGGCCGACACGAGGTGCATTCCACTGAGTATTCTGGCTGCCAACGATAGTGTCTGCCTTCGCCGGGCATGTGTAGTTGGGGTTGGCAATCTGCATGCATCCGATCGAGTCGGAACTCTGTTCGTAGTACGTCCAGCCGACAAATCCGCCGACCTTATAGTCGGCGCCGCGCAGGAAATCGTAACCGGCATCGGCCGTGTAATAGGTGAACCTCCCGTTTGCCTGGCCGGATATATTGTTGATATAGGAAAGCGGCCCCGTCCTCCCCGGAATGCCCCAATCTTCATTGTTTATGTTTCCTTTGTTGAAGCGTCCGAGGCCAATATTGCCCTTCAGGAATACTCCCGACGGGCTGTCAACACGGCCAAATGCTTCCCCGGAAAGCCCGTCGAGGCCGTGGTAGGTGAGCCTTGATATAAGAATGTTGGGGTCTACGGCCACGGCGCCAGCGTTCCATTGGAATCGTCCCCGGCTGAGCCAGAGCCGCGATCCGCCTTCGAACGACCAACCGGCGGCGTAAGCAATCGGCGGCGCGCCGGCAGGTGCTTTCGCGTACAGCGGTGCATCGGACCACTGCGTCCACGGGTCGGCGCCAAAATGGTAGTTCAGTCCGATTTTTCCGATGTGATAGTTGCTGGACAGACCCGTTGTGTTCGCGGGCAGAATTGCGAATGGCGGATTTTGCGCCGTCGGAGGAGTCGCGACACTTGGCCCACCGAAATGCAGGTAGTCATACTCGACTTTGACCGACCATGCAGGGGTAAGCGCTTGCTCGACGCCCAGCCCGATGATGCCACCGACCCGGCCATAGTCGAAATGGGTTTTCTCCTGTGGCTCGCCGCCTTCGAAATTGTTGACGACGTGGCCGCGAGTGTTTTGCCAAGCCACGCCTCCCTTGAGGTAGGCCAGGGTGTGGCCCAGCGCGCCAAACGCATAACCGATGCGACCAGTCCCGGTGGCAAAGACGTTGGGACCTGCCTGGCAGTTTGCGCTGACCAAAAAGCCGGACGCCGCGAGGCAAGTATTTGTGCCCTCGGAGACAGCCCCGCTTGCATCGAATTCGACGCCAAACAACCAGCCGTTGTTCTGCCAGTTATAGCCGATCTGGCCGCCTGCGAGAAACACTGGGGTATCGACGACGCCCCCATAAATTGACGGACCGTACGGATTGCTGAAGGAGGTTCGGCCGTAGCCGCCGCCGACGTGGCCGCCAATATAGCCTCCCGACCAACTCCACACAGCAGCAGGCAGTTTCACTTCTGGCGCAAAGTCTGCTGCATTCGCTGGACTGAGCGCAATTGTACCGGCTACCAAAAGAAGAACTTCAGATCGCATCCAACACTTCCCTGCATTTTCTCGGTTCACAACCGAGCGCCCTTAAGTTATCGCCGCAGCAAACCGTCGGGTCGGACCAGACGCTAACGGCGGCGCGCGCCGAGTCCGTCCCGAAGATCATCGCACTGCGGTTGGTGATGATGCCGTGAACAAAGCAAACCGCGTGCCGAAGCGAATTCGGTAGGCTCTGCAGGCACTTCGTAGCGGTGTGTAGCGGCAAGTTGCTGACATTGGTCTCAATACCGACAGTCGGCGCGGCCAACGCCCGACGGTGGCCTGCTCGCGCGCTGAATGTGCAGGGCGGGCCTTGCGCAGCATGTCATGCTTCCGTGCGGTGCGCGCTGTGACGCGTGCAGTCTCCGGCGGGCGTGGTTTCAACAGGAGCCTTCTGTGCGCGTCCTCAAGGTCTGCGCGGTGTCGTCGTTGATTTAAACTATCACCGGGGCTCAACTGATAGGGCGCGCCTGCTCGGGTACGCGGGACCCTTCAGCGTATTTTTGGACCGGGTTTTTGGGCTTTGGTTCCTCGCCCCAAAGCACGGGGCATCAAGCGCCACGAACTGGCGTCAGCACGTGAAAAGTTCCGTATGGCCAAATCCCTTGGAATAGTCGAGCAGTGAAATCACATGGGTGCTAGCCGGAAGATGCGAACATCTGTGGGCGTCGGTAGCGGACCAAAGTTCTGTTCAGGATACCTTTGAAACAGCAGGCGCAGCGCTTTCTCGCCCTCGACCGGATCGTTCACGACTTCGGCCCTCGCGGCCATTGACAGACCTGTAATTTCCATCACTTGCGGCGTGTCGTCGTCAATCACGAGGGAAACGCGGTTGTCATGGGCCAGATTGGATGCCTTTTTGGCCGTCTTTCCCGCACAGGAAATAGATCGCCAAGTCGTCGTTGGCGTAGCCCACCGTAGTCACTTGCGGCAAGCCATCCGGACGCAGTGTCGCAATTCGCATCGTACGGTGGTGATCGAGTAACGCCCGAATCTGCGGCTTGGATGTGTCGTCCATCGTGAAACTCCTGCTCGCCTGCAGCATCAAAAACAATAGCAAAGGCCAGGAGGCGGCGTTTGAGACAGATCAATTAATCAAATCGAGGCTGCTGGCTAGCAATCTAGGTGTTTAGTCTCGGCATTTGTGGGAGGGGATTGAGTTTGACTCGTTCTGGCTGGGAAGTCGTTTGCAGATGTATTCATAAGGCGTGAGTCCCTTCAGGGTCTTCAGCCGCCGAGCGTAGTTGTAGGCGTTGATGAAGTCGGCAAGGTGAGCTTCGAGCTGATCGTGTCGATCGTAATGGTAGCATTGGACTGTCGCTTCCTTGATCGTGCGGTTCATGCGCTCGACCTGGCCGTTGGTGCAGGGATGCTTGATCTTGGCCAGCCGATGTTCGGTGCCATTCTCTTGGCAGCGCAGATCGAACATCCGTGTCACGTATCTTGCCGTCGGGCCATCCGCGTAGCGTGGCGGGAAAGTGAACTGGATTCCGTTGTCGGTCAGAACCGTGGGGATCTTGTATGGAACAGCCAGCTTCGAGGAAGGCCGAGGCCGGCTGGTGCGGTGGATCGCGACATAGAGGTAGAGCTTGCCTTCAGCGATCTGGAGTTGGCGCTGGGCTTCTTGGCGACCGCCTTCTTAGCGGGAGTCTTCTTCGCGGTTTTCTCCTTGGTAGCCATTTCAACTTCTCCTGTTTTGCGGCGACCGGAATGTTCGCCCCGTACTGCCCCGAGCCCAGAGACCTTTTCGGGTGCCGGGCGTGTGGGCAGCCAGGAGGCTGCGGCTTCGGTTATCGCGCGAGCTTCACGCTCTTGGCCCAGGTGTTCAGGGCCTTTATCCAAGCGTCGTATTGGACCTGCGTGACCTTGCCGGAACGCAGCGCCTTGTCGGCGCGATCCATCAGACGTTCGATGATGCGCCCCAGCCGGTCTTCGGTCGGCTTGTCGATATCGCAAGCCAGAAAAATCGGCAGGTGCATGCCGTAAGGCGAGTCGAGCATCCGATTTCTCTTTCGTGGTTCGCGCCTGGCGTTGATTGCCGCGCCGTTTCGTTGCCCCGTACATCGCTCCGCCGCGCCACGACATCCAGTCGAACCGCAGCCATGCCATTGCGGAGATGCAGCGGAAGCAGCAATGGCAGCGTTTTCCGGCTACCGACGGAAGCAGCGTCCTTGCCTGGAAGTGCCCAGGGATAGGGTCGGCCGGTCAGGCTTTGCCCAGGCCAGGGCGGCCCGCGTGGCGCGCGGCGCTAGGGACGGCCCAATCCCGGCAAGGCGGAAAGAACGCGCGTATGGCCAAGCGTGCGGCTCGGCAGAGTCGCGGAACTATCGGTTTCGAAGCGATAGACGAACATTCCCCATCCGGAAGGTCCGGTTCCCAACTGGTCGCGCTCCGCGTGACGCGGCACAGAAAGTGATGTAGTTCGGAAAAGCATCAGCGCCACGAACGCTGAGCTCGAGCCACCCCATTGAAGTCTGCGGGGGAATATCTTTTCTGGCCCGGGTGGCCTTACCGGAAATCCTAAAGAAATCCATTTCCGCCCGCCCCTCGATCTTTGTCTGGCTTTTCAAGGCCGTGTACAAAAGTTGTAAGATCCAAGACATCGCGCGCCGTGGCGCATGGCGAACTGTTTCAAAGCGTAATCGGGCGGTTCAATGCGCGAGGAGCGCTGGCATGGTCATTGCTCTCGCAGCAGGCAACAAAGGCGCTGGCTACTCCCCGTCTGGCGCGAGAGGAATGGTGCAATATGAGCTTGGTAAGGTCACTGGAAACGGCGGAAGTTGATGCCTTCTATACGCTCAATGAGGGGCGTCTTGCATCCGTCACGCGCGAATTCACGCAGCATTTCTCAGGACGCGTGCTGTATGCGGTGAAGGCGAATCCGTTGCCCAAAATTCTGCACGCGGTCTCTCGCGCCGGAGTGGCCGGATTCGACGTGGCGTCGCTGGCCGAAGCCCACCTTGTTAATTCGACTATTCCCCGGGCCCGTTCATGGTTCATGAATCCCGTGAAATCTCGTCGCGATATCGAACGGACGTTCCGGGATCTGGGGGTTCGCGACTATGTCATCGATTGCGAAGCCGAGCTGCGGAAGCTCCTCGAGGTCCTGCCGTCGCATGATCCGGAAATACGAATCTACGTCCGGTTCAAGTGTAGCGGGACGTGCGCCATCTTAGACTTAAACGACAAGTTTGGTGTCTCGCCCGCCGAAGCGGGCCGTCTGCTGGGTCTCGTCAACGCGCAATCGCGCTGGACCACGGGCTTGTCCTTTCACCCAGGTTCCCAAACGATCGTTGTCGATCCCTATCTGCATGGCATTCGGGCGGCCGTCGACATTATAGAAGCTGTTTCTCCGGCTCCCACAGCGCTCGATATTGGTGGCGGCTTTCCCGGCCATTATCTGAACGTCCCCTATCACTCTCCCTTGAGCATGCTCTCCGACATCACGAAACTTGTGCGCGGAACGGATGCACTAAAGCGTGTTGAACTCTTGTGCGAGCCCGGACGAGCACTGGTTCATGATAGCATTTCTTTGTTTTGCCGCGTGATCTTAAGAAAAGGCGGGGCGCTCTACTGCGGCGCGGGCATCTACAGCGGGCTCTCACCTGCCCGACAATATTTTCTGCTCCCCGCCCGCGCTTGGCGTGGGGGACAGCCAATCCAGACTGAGGAGTGGCAGGACTTCATCATCTTTGGCCCAACTTGCGACGGCACGGACAGGCTTGGATTCTCGTATTCACTGCCACGCGATTTGAGCGAAGGCGATTGGATTGAATTCCAGAATGTGGGCGCCTACACGAAAATGACGCGATTCAACGGATTTTCGGTCGATAAGATCGTGGCTGTAGGACAGGATGAACTTACCATGTTGCCCGCCGCCAATAAGTAGTTGTTCATGAACATACTAGTCACGTGAATCTAAAGTTCGCCACATAAAGTCTGGTGGGCTTTGTGGCAGAAGTCGGCAATGTCTCGTTTTGTAACCAGGGCGAATTGGCGTAGAATGAGCCAGTGCATGGCGAACCGGTAGGGCCTCGTGACCTCTCAGTGGCAATATCAAGTTAGGTTTGATGTCCGCGATACTGCGGTAGCGGAATCACTACGTCGAAATTTTCGCGATCCGGCACTGAGGCCTCTATTCGATGTACTCACGGCGCATGGCGCGGCGCCGAAATGTCAGTTCGACGCCTTTGCGGAGTATGTCGCCGCGGCAGAGGAAAACGGCGTCAAAAGTTATCCGCTTTATCGGTGGACGAAGGCAACGATCGAAGATCCGACCAAGAAGGAAAAATATTTGAAATCCTTTACGCTCTATGTGGATGATCAAGAGGTCTATGAAAGGGAGATTGCTGACGCGCTAGAAGCGGAATTGCAGCCGGTCGCCCGTAGCGGGATCATCAATCAAATATCTAAGTTCGACAGCAATCCTGCCAACAATCCTCAACCACCAGAACGCTCCCGCGACTGAGGCTAGCTCACTAGTTGCCCGTGAACGAGCCTCTAAGCGATTGAGCTAGAGTCCGTTTTTGGGATTTTGTGGCGTTGGAGATTGCAGGGATTTGAAGCTTGAGCACGCCAAACCTTGCAAATTCGTTTCTGGATGCCCCATCGCTATGAACTGTGCTTGTGTGGTGCATCGGAGGGGACGATGCGGCCGAAGAAGCACAAGACGACGGGATCGAATGACCTGTTCCGGGCGCGACTGGAACAGATGATCAACATGAAGCACGAGCTGGTGCTGCTTGCCGGCAAGGTCGATTGGGACTGGATCGACGGCGAGATTGCTCCGCTCTACAGCGAGAACGGCCGGCCGGGGATCGAGACCCGCTTCATGATCGGGCTGCTGCTGCTCAAGCACATTTATGGGCTGTCTGATGAGGGGGTGTGCGAGCGCTGGGTCCACGATCCGTACTTCCAGTTCTTCACTGGCGAAGAGTTCTTCCAGCATGCGTTTCCGCGCGAGCGCTCGGACCTGAGCCATTGGCGCAAGCGGCTCGGCGACAAGCTGGAGCTGCTGCTGGCCGAGAGCCTGCGGGTGGCGCACGAGGCCGGCGCGTTGCGCAGCCAGGACCTCAAGCGCGTCACGGTCGACACCACGGTGCAACCGAAGGCCATCACCTTTCCGACTGATGCCAAGCTCTTGCATGCGGCCATCAGGAGTCTCAACCGCCTGGCGAGACAGCACGGCGTCAGGCTGCGGCAATCCTATTGTCGCGTGGCCGAGGCAGCCGCGATGATGGCGGGTCGTTACGCTCATGCCAAACAAATCGGGCGGCATCAGCGGCAGTTGCGTATCCTGCGCAGCCGGCTAGGTCGGATCATTCGCGACATCCGTCGCAAGATCGAGGGCCAGCCAGCACTGGAAGAGGCATTCGCACTCCCCCTTGGGCGAGCCAGCCAGATCCGCTCGCAGCAGCAGCGCCAGCGCGGCTGGAAGCTCTATTCCTTCCATGCCCCGGAGGTGGAGTGCATCGGCAAAGGCAAGGCCGCTGCGCCTTATGAGTTCGGCGTGAAGGCTTCCATCGTCACCAACAACCGCCGAGCTCCCGGTGGCCTGTTCGTGCTGCACGCCAGGTCGCTGCCCGACAACCCTTACGACGGTCATGACCTGCCACTGAGTATTTCCTCCAGAAGGAGTTAGAGTCCGGCCAGAAGAAGGACGGACAGATGAAGCGAGCAAGGTTCACGGAAGAGCAGATTATCGCGGTATTGAAGGAGCATGAGGCTGGGGCGAAGACGGCTGACCTGGCTCGCAAGCATGGGATCTCCGAAGCGACGATCTA
>NZ_JBBIAM010000063.1:0-53708 GCF_054185185.1 Bradyrhizobium sp. UFLA05-153 | reverse complement strand
CGGGTAGGGCGGGCAGCGCACCGGGCAAGAGGAAATCTCAATCGGCCCCGTGCCCGGGCCGCCAGGGCGGCCAGCAAGAGGCGCCGGATGAGCCGATGCCGTTGTGATGAGGCCGCCGGCGAAAGCGACGATCAGAACGAGTTTCGTGAGACGCTTATTCATCTTTGTGCTCGCTGTTTTCGTGCCGGCATCCGGCCGGTCCGGTGAGCAGTACTGGGCTCACTAGGTGATGCTGGATTGAGCAGGGGTGCGCCGCCCAAAAATTCTTCGGCGTTCAAAATTCAGCTGTGACAAGCATTTAGGCCAACATTAAGAATATTTAATTTTCAGCGTCGAGAGTTCCGCCTTGACCTAATGAACATGGAGATTTCGCCCAAATGCCATTCGATGTGGAAACCGCACTACAGAACGTTCGAGCCATACATTGGCGGACGAACGCTCGCACACACCAAACGACTGAAATCAATCAGGAGAAGTTGGATCGTGCGCGGGAGCTCCAGCTCTCAGGCGATTACGCCGGCGCAAAAGAGTGTGTGGAGGCCGATCCCAATTGGAAGCTTGACGCCAGGGCGTGGCGGTTGGTTGGGCTCATCCATCAAGGCTTGGCGCGCTACGAAGGGAATCCAAAACGTAAAAAAGAGCATTACGATTTGTCCGAGAAAGCAGCTGCAATCGACCGCGGGCTGCGCGTAACGCAAACGGCAGAGGCTGATGTCAACTTGGCGGCAACGCTGCTTGATCAAAAGCGATACAACGAGGCATTAGATGTCGCGATGCGGGCACGCGATACGGCCCCACACTTGCCCACGGCCCACGTGGCCATCCTGGCCATTTACAACCGCCAGCGCCAAAAAGACGCAATAGAATACTTGGATTACTTGGCGCAGCATGAGGCATGGATATTCGAGAACACTATCTTTCGTGATCATCTCGCCACCGACCCCGACTTAGCGGGTCTTTCTGCGCGCATCCATTTGTTCGACAGGAGCTAATCATGAGACGATTTGTCCCCCAACTCCTAACTTTGGCGGGCGCGATCGCATTTTGGATTGCCTCATGGACCCCCCTGATCGCCGCTAGCATCGGCACTCATAACTGAGCGAACGGAAGCTCATAACTGAGACTGAGAACGGAAAGCGAGTGGTACATGACGTACTGCGATCAGGATCTGTTGGACGCTCTGCGGCAAACCGGCTCGGCCGGCGAACGATACAATCGTGCGATTGTGGTCTTCCATGGCTTGTTTTCTCAACACGGTGGAAGAGTGTTAGCTCACATCAAAGGTCGAGCTCGGGCGGCGCGTCTCAAGCCTGACAAGGTGCTGGGCGAAACAATCAAAAATTCTTTGCAGTACCTGGCGGAACAAGCAGAGGAGGCTGCCAAGAAGGAGGCTGCGGAGAAGGAGGCTGCGGAGAAGAAGCCCTCGGACAAGGAGTCTTCGGAGAAAACGAAGTCTTCGGAGAAGGAGTCTTCGGAAAAGAAGTATTTCGAGTTTACCGTCAAACCGGGTTTCGCGAAATGGCTGCTGGTAATTTGTGGCTCCCACAAGTACCCGGGGAACGGTGGCGTCATACCTACACTTCTGAGCGAACGCCGCAAGGCCAACACCCGGGAGCAACTTGTCTGGGAGCACGAAGACCTTCCCGATGAGTCTTCCTATGATGAGGCTGCGCCTACGGCTTTGCTGCAATCAAATGACCTCGATAAGCTTTTTGCGGGCGTAGATTCCGTCGACCGGTGTCTATTTGAGTTCAACAAGACTGGCCTGAGCGGTCCTCCCTCGGCGAACACCGTTGTTGCTCATATCAGCAGGTTCGGACTAACGCGAACTTCTTTGGACCGGTTGTGCCATCGCGCGCAGTTGATGGGATGGCCCAAAAGGAAAAGACCATATCTCATCACGCAAGAAGAGTTGGCGGTGCTGTTCGAGCTGCCCAAGGAGGATGTTACCGACCGCATCCGAACGACAATGCAGCATCTTCGAAATAGAATCGATCGGAGTGATGTGAGCCCTTACCCTCACTGGAGCGTCGCTTGCGGTCGACGAAAAAGCGCCGCCCAGATTGAGTATTGATGGCCTAGGGTCAGGCGATGGAGCGCTGGCCATTGGCTAGGAGGTTAACCGCGAAGTATCGATCGGACCGATGCTGCCGACAGCGCCGCACCGGTGGTTGGGATAACGCCCTGCGCCGCGATGCAGGCGCAGAGCCCCACTCCGGAAGTTCATTTTCTATAGATGTGCCAGACGGCCCTCGCTTCTCAACATGGTGGGGCCGTTCGCATCTCAAGCCGCATGTGCTAGAACCATCTCGTCCCAAGGGCAGCGTGAGCGGCGTGCGAGAAGGGTGATGCCTGACGATATCGACCGCGAGGACATCATACTGAGACGGTGCTGAAGCAGGCGGAATCGCTCTCGGCGGAGTGGGGTGCGGCGTGATTCCCGCGGGTTGGTTTGGCCCGCTTCCCGCCGTGAACAAGACAGACGATGGCCGATGCCGAGGCGTTGCGGCCGATCTCGCCACATGCCGGCCCACCGTATTGCCGAGGTATTGAACGGGCGTGACGTGCCCACCGCGCGCGGCGGCAAGTGGCACGCCAACTCGGTTGCGCGCGTCGTCGCCCGGCTCGGGCTCGCCCGATGAGCCTCTCCCTGGGGGTTGTTTTCTTGGGCGTGGAGATCTGCGCGCTGGGCTCGGGGTAGCGTCGAAGGTGACCGCAAAAGCGAGAGATCCGCTCGTCCTACCTGACCGACCGATACAGTGAACGAAAGGAAGCCGCGGTGAAGCTCGCGCAGCGCACGCGGTTGAATGAAGCAATCTGAGCTGGCGCGGGCTGTCGTATCCAGCTCGTGCTGTTCGGCCCCCCCGTTCAAACCGACTGACGCCGCACCGGCGCCGCGAAGCCATCGCGCGCCGCGACGCTGGCGACGAGATGCTGACCGACATCGCCCGCAATTACAACGTCAGCCACTCGACGATCGGTCACTTGCGATAGACCACCAAGCTCCCCCCGAGCGCCATCTCATTTACTCTTGCGATGTGGCTTGTCACCGGCATCCAACCGGCGCTCCCAAAGTCGCGTGAGCCAGGATCCGGCTTGCAGGAACACCAAGAACACGCCGGCGAGGAAGTGCATCCACAGCAGGTTCGGATCCTTCAGCACCTGCGCGTGACGCCCGAGGTCGATGCGCCGGGTCGGCATGCCCCGGCCGAACGTCCGCGTTGACTGCAAAATCAGGCCCGGCGCATTCGTCGCGGCGGAGATCTCGAAGCCGCGGTCCGATGCGAACGCCGCGCCGTTCCACGCAACCACGCTGTCCGCCGCCGCATCCGGCGGCGTGGACGCGGCGGCTGGCCGGCCGGGACACGGCGATTTGGGTCCCTCGCCAAGCGTCTGGTCCGCATGCGCCTCGGCGCAGACGACCACACCGGGCGGGACGTCGAAGGACATGACCGAATAGACGACTTCCGGCAACGTGACCATGAGGACGCGCTGCAGCGCCAGCGCATAGACATCGACGTTCGCTTTCAGGAGAAGACCCGGCGGCAGCTCGCCGGTCGCGCCCGGCTGCGCAAGCTCCTCGCCGAAGGCGGCCGGACCGCTGATCGGGAAGCGATTGGGCGCGACACCGGAACAGGAGGGGTCGAGGGTGAGCTGCAGCTTGCCGACCACCGGTCCGCCGTCGCCGCTGCTCGACGCCATGTTGGCCGTCGGCCCGTTGGCGGACGGCTCGATGGAGATCGTCAGCTGATCCTTGCCGCCGCGCCGGTATTCCACCCACGCGTTCTGTGCCGGCGTGACGATTGCGCTGACACACCCGAGATCGCGGGAATTCTCGCCGATCACCGCTCCGAACATGCCGCCGGCGCGCAATGTCGACGCATCGGGATTGATGACGCGATAACCGACATACTCCGATGTCGCCTTCAAGGCGGTCCAGTGCGGCGGCAGCGGAAGCAGCCATAGCCACAAGAGGTAAATCAGGAATGCGACAAGGACAGTGCCGAAACGCGCCTGCAGATGTCTATTCGACAACATCGCGCGAACGACGCGCGACGCTTTGTTGGCGGCGGGCGACATTACTTGTTGCCCCAGATCAAATGGAAATCCGTATTGGCGATGCGCCCGAGGTTGTTGACGTAAGTGACACGTAATGCCTCGGGCGTTGCGCCATTGAGGTCGGTCAGCGTGGCGCTGCAGACATCGCTGTAGAGCATCGCCTCCTTGTCCGGCGGCTCGCAACGCCCGACCGCGAGCGTCTTGTCGGATCTGACCAGTGAGATCTGGGCGTGCGAGCCCCTAACGTTCAGGTAGGCGAGCAGTTTTTGCGTGTCGGTCGCCCCCGGTGGCACGGCCGCGACAATGAACGCGTCGCTTGTCCCCGGACAGGTCGAGCCGGAGACGATGCGAATGATCATGTCGGCGGCGGAAAACTGCTGCGCCAACTCACTCGCATACCGCGATTTCGCCTCCACCCGCATGGCCGGCGACCGGGCCGTGGATTTCTGATAACGATTGAGCGCCGAATAGCGGCTGTCCGCCGACGCGATGCGGACGCAGTAGTCGCCCGGCGTACCGGCAAGGGGCAGCACGGCTCCGACCTGGTCGATCCTGAATGGGCCGGCGGCCGCGCCGCGGTGCAAACCTACCAACATCCGCAAGGGATCGGCGAGCGTATCTCGTCCTTTGATACCTTGCTCGAGCAGCGTTTCCGAAAAGCCACCCGGCACAAGGTCCAGCACAGGTTGAGAAGATTGAGCGCGCGCTGATGTCGTGAGCGCGGCCAGCACGAGCGCAACGGCGATCGAACACAGTCCTCGACGCATGCTCCACTCCTATCCTGGCTGCTCAAATTTGCCCAAGGAGCGCCGTTCTGAATTACCGCTGCCAATTCGGTCCGCCTTGTGCAACCAGAGGTTCACGCCTACGATGCACCACAGTGAGCATTCTGTCGAATGAGGATATCACCATGCTCATGCAGCCGTCTCGTGTTCATGGTCTGGTCCATGTTCTGCTCACTTTCCCCATCACTGCATGGGCGCTGTTGCTTTTGGCGACTGCGACAGCATCGGCGGCGACTCCGGCGAGTGATCGCGGAACGACATGCGAGGTCGCGCAACAATCCGCCGACGCACCCAGTCCGAAGCTCGTCGTCACGGTGGATACGCCGGCCGCTTCCGTCCGCACCGGGGATCGCATTGCCATCTCGTGGAAGGCGACCGGCCTGAACCTCGGCTGCCGCACCCCGCTCTACCTCGTGCTGACGACCCCGATGCGGACCCGCTACGAGGGCGACAAGCTCCTGGCCCTGCCTCGCGGCGCGGACGCGCCATATGGCATCAGGTATCGCCAGGACCTGACGCGGGTTTTCATTCCTCTGCATATCGGGCCGGGACAAACGCAGGGCACGCTGGCCGTCAAGATCTATGAGAACGGGCCCCTGCAGCTGGACTGGACGTTGATCGAAGTCCCAAGACTCGTCGCCGATCCACAGAAGCGGACGGATTTCGCCATCGGCGGGGAGCGAACGACGGCGGTGACGCCGCTCGGCAACGGCATCTCGATCGTCAGCGGCAACCCCGCCGTGGTGGTCAGGGACAGCTTTTCCACTGAGGTGCCGACGCAGACGTTCCGCTCCAATTCCGGCGAGTTCGATCTACAGGTTTTCAACGGCTACTATCGCGTTCTCGACGCCAGGACCGGAGAGCTGATCCAGGAGCGCGCGGGCTGGGATCCCAATTTCTCCCCGACCAGCCGGTTCCTCGGCGCGTATGCGGCCGGTCCGGGGTTCGAGATCATCGATCTCTATGCCGGCCAGGTCGTGACCGCGAATGATGTCTTGGTGCGCGAGCACGGGTTTTCCGGCAGCATCAACGTGGCCGCATGGTCGGCGGGCGACACGTTCTTCGCTTTGAGCGTTCAGAACTGGGGCGGCATCGAGCTGCAGCAGAGCCTGGTCGACGGCTCGCAGCGCTCCTTTCCCGCCATCGGCTGCCACTATTGCCCGGGGATCACACAAACGCTGCACCTGGATGGCGATGCCGGCGTCGTCGCGTATGGAGGCGAGTCGCGTGGCTGGGCGAGTCTGTTCGACCGCTCGGCCGGCACGGCGGCCGCAGCAGCGGAAGCCCTCAAGCGCGTCCCGTACCAGCCATGGGAGGATACGGACGATGTTCTCTCGAAGCGGAGAACGGCAATATACGAGCGCCGCACAGCGGTCCAAACGCAGGTTTCGCTGGCGATGATTGGCAGGCTGGCAAAGAGCTCCTTCTTCAAGGCTGATGATTTCTTCAAGCCGGACGCTGATGCTTCGACGGGCACCGACGGCGGCCCGATCGAGCGCCGCTGGCTCTCTCCCGACCAAATGCAGGTCAGCCACGTCTGCCGCAAGAATGAAGACAGGTGTGTCGGCCGACTGGCCGACTGGCAGGCGGGGATGAAGGAACTGGAGGAAGAGGACGCGCGCCTCGTGAAGCTGCGTGTCACGCATAAGAGGACTTCGCTGCCGGTCGCCGAGCACGAAGCGTTCGCCGACGTGCGTCTCATGGCGGCGCGCGGGAGCGGCGGCGGGGACCAGGGCCAGCAGCAGGGCGTTTCAACTCCGGACATTGTCTGGGACCGGCTTGCAGCGCTGCTGCAACCGGCCAAAGGGCCGACGAGATGGAAGAATAGCTCAGAAGGCTCGGCGGTTCGAATTGTGGCCAGCGCTGATGACGATGACGTCGCCGACCAGCCTAAGACCGGGGCGAAACTGTCGCGGCCTGCAAACAAAGGGACCGAGGACGTCGTGACGGTCATCGCCAGAACGATCCCGCGAGCTGAGCGGTTCGTTCGCGAGTACAATGATCGTGAAGAGGAGCAGTTCTGGGGCACCAAGAAGGAAGCAGTCGCCGTCGCGTCTGATATGACGAAGGAGTACGCGCAGTGGAGTGTCGGGGGCCGGAGTTACGTTCTGCTCCGGACTTTCTTCGACAACGGCGAATCAAGCCGCAACTGGCTCTTTTTGATCGAAGGCTCCAGGAACGCCGTCCCACACCTTCACGACCTCACGCACCGGCTGCGCTATCGTGTCGGCACGCGGCCGTCGGGGCTGGATGAGCACGGAAAGCTCGAGACCACACGGGAGTTTGCGACCACGATGGGCTTTGGCGGATGGCCGGAGAGCGTCGACCGCGTTTCCATTGCGTATGATCGCTATCTGCTGGCCTCGGGCACTTGGACCATCGACGATCGCCGATGGCTGCTGATGTACGACCTCCAGGCGGACAAGATCGCCTTTTTCAACCGCGACCTTCCGGACGCATCGACCGAGACGAAGTTCGCCATCACCGCGGACGGGGCCACCATCCTCCAAACCAATTCGAACGGCCACCTCTACTTCTACAACGTCGCCGACGAAAAGCTGGTCCTTTCCGGCCTCGATATCGACGACGAGCTAGTGGTCTACGATCGTCACGGTTATTATTCCTCGACCCCGGAGGGCGCTCAGTTCGTCTTCGTCAAGTTTCCGGGATTGTCCGGCTATAATTCCCTGCACCAGTTTTCGGCGATGCTGAACCGCCCGGATGTCATTCGAAACATCTTGACCGGGAAGACCGATTTGCCCGACCCGGCTCTCAATGCGCCCCCGGAAGTGAGCCTGCAGGCGCAAGCGATCGATTCCGGGAACGCCCGGTCCGCGAAGGTGAAGGTCGATGTGTCCTCGCCCATCGGCCTTCGGCGCTTGCGGATTTTCGTCGATGGCCGGCTGGCCGGGGAGTATCCGCTATCGGGAAGCAGTGGTCTGATTGAGACGACCGTCGGCCTGTTGCCGGAATCGCGCTGGATCACGACGGTAGCTGTCGATACCGCCGGCTACGAGAGCGTACCCCAGGGCAGGGACCTGGCTGGGGCGGGAGCGGCGACGCGGAGCCGGTTGTTCGGCATCACCGTCGGAACCGATCATTACGACGACGCCGGTCTGCCGTCGTTGTCGGTTGCCACGGCCGACGCGCGCAAGTTCCGCCAGGCGCTGATGGACCTCAAGAGCAGCCTGTACAACGCCGTGGAGGTCGAGGGATTCTTCGATGCCGCCGATCTGCGCAGCAGACTGCCTGCGAAGATCCGGGACATCGCTGCAAAAGCCGATGAGCACGATACGATCATGCTGTTCGTCGCAGGACACGGCGTCCGCGATGCAACGACGAGTCAATTCCTGCTAGCCACGCGCGAGAGCGATCTGGACCGGGCACGAGAAACGATGATCAGCTGGGACGAGATCGCCGCGAGCGTCGCCGACGCGAAGGCGCGCGTCATCGTGTTCATCGATGCCTGCCACTCGGGGGCAGCCGGCGCCGCAAACGATGATGCGGTCGCGACGTTCCTTGGCCGCAAAGCGCCGGTTACCCTGATCGCAGCCTCCAAGGGGCGGCAGATCAGCGGAGAGGACGCCGCTGGCGGAATCTTCACCACGACCCTGATCAAGGCGATCGGCGTCGCGCGCAAGGCGACGGATGTCAACGGCAACGGCGCGATCGAGCTGGCCGAGCTGTACGGCACGCTCAAGCGAGACGTCGTGAAAGCGAGCGGACACCAGCAGACGCCGTGGATTGCGCGCAACAACATGGTCGGCGAGACTCCCTTGTTTTGAGAAGAGATGGGATAGGTCCTCCACACCTGCGTGCCTACGGATGCCGACGGGCGTTCCCCGAGCCCGCGATCCGCACGCGGGTCGTGAAGCGGCATCCGGAGGCATCTCTATGATTCCAGCCCTTGCACGCCGCGCAGGCGGTGAAGACGCCGGATGGACGTCGGTATCAGCGATCTCCGCTCGATCCGCATGATCACCCACGTCAACAAGGTCCATCACGTCACCACGATTACCAAGGTCGCCAAGTACCTCGGCGAAGATGAAGATTGGCTGTGGGACATCGCCAACGAGATGGAGACCGAGGACGGCGTCATCCGGATCTATGGCGTCGGAGAAGACGGCGTTCAGGCGTTCGCCGAGTTCGGAATCGAAAATCTCATCGAGCTAATCAGATTCTACAAAGAGAACCCTGGACTGCTCAGGCGCTAACCCTGCGGCCTACGCCGAATGGATACTTTGCTCACTCACGCGTTCCCGTACTTCGAGCGCAGTGCCTTCGCCTCCTCAGCCCGACCGAGCGCATCCAGTGCATCGGCTGTGACAGGGGCAGAGTCGTGGGTCCAGGGGTGCCTCAGGGCCATTGGCTCGCTCGTGGATCGCGAGCGCGGCATTCTCGGCTCGAAGCGCTTCTGCTGCACGGTCATCAGCAGCAGGCGCGCATCGCTGCTCTGATAACGCTGTGTCCGCGCATGCTCTCGGGTCAGCGTAGTCCAGGTGTGAAATGGCTCACACCAGAACCAAGCGAGCACGTGTTACGGTTACCTCGAACACCGTGCAGCTGCCAACGACTGTTGAGAAGCTGCCATGCAAATGAAATTCGTAGATTTCGATCACGTTTTGGGCGGTCCTCGTTACGATATAAAGTCGAACCGAGAAACGTCGGTTTTCTCCGATGGAGTTTGTTGCGAGCTGGCATCTACGGCCGCCGCGATGAAGAATCGCAATCGGCGCCCTCGGGATCGCGGCAAGCCTGATCCTCGGCCGTGCTTCCGCCGCTACCGACGAGGCCAAATCGGCAACTGCCCGCACTGCGGGCTGCGCCCGATATGCGTGCCGCGGCACAAGCCCTCCGAGGAATCCCGCAGCCTTGTCGCAGCGCTGACGGGCACTGCGCAACCGGCAACAACGCCGGGCGCCAGTTACCTGAAGCGCCTGAGACTGGAACTGCGCAACGTCATCCTCGCGCAGACACAACGGCCGCGAACTGGATGCCGCTAACCGGTAGGGGAGGATGCAGATGCGCTCAGCAGCAAATGTGTTTTTCGCATGCCTGGCCGCGGGGGTTCTCGGAGGGTTGTCGACAGTGGCTGCCGCGGACGACAAGCAGACCTGCGCGGACGAGTCAGGCGATATCGCGATCGCGGCGTGCTCGCGTGCGATCGAATCCGGGAGTTGGCAGGGTCGCGATCTTGCGGAGATCTACGGCATTCGCGGTGCGGAACATGCAAACAAGGGCGACCTCGACCGGGCCATCGCCGATTACAACGAGGCGATCCGGCTCGACCCGAGCGATGGCAACGCCTACGAGAACCGCGGCGTCGCCCGGTACAAGAAGGGCTGGCCCACCGCCGCCATCCTCGATTACAACGAGGCGATCCGGCTCGACCCGAATCATGCGTCCACCTACTACTACCGCGCGATGGCATGGTACTACCGGCCGAATTCGGTGTACTACAACAAGGAGGACGACCTCGACCGCGCCATCGCGGACTTCAACGAGTCGATCCGGCTCGACCCGAGACATGCGGCCGCGTACTATTACCGCGGGATCGTAAAACAGCAAAAAGGCGATCACCCAGGCGGCGATTCCGACATAGCGGCTGCGAGGCGAATCGACCCGAACATTGGCAAGTAGCTCGCTACGAGCGGCGAGCGCATCAATGTCAGGCAACGGCTGCGAATCTTCGCTTGGGCCAAACTCGGTGGTCGTCTGTGAAGAACCGGGCTCAAGCGAAATTTTGAGCCGTGACGGTCTCGATGAAGGATCGGATGATGACACGCAAGAGCTCTGCGAGCCATCGCAGGCCTGTACGACGACGAGTTTCCGATCATCTACGTCAACAACAGCTCCGCGAAGTCGAGGCAGATCTTCACGCTCTTCCACGAATTGGGGCACCTGCTTTACCACACGAGCGGGATCGATATTATTGACGATCGGATCATCCAGCACCTGGGCGGCGACGAGCGGAAAATCGAGATCATCTGCAACGGCCTCGCGGCGCGTATCCTGGTGCCCCACGACGTGCTTACCAGCATGCTCAGTGGTAGGCAGCCGAACCGCGAAGCAGCGGCCTACCTAGCCAACCACTTCAGCGTTAGCCGTGAAGTCATCTATCGCAAATTCCTCGAGTGGCCTGATCGACGCAGCCGAGTACACGGAGGCGGCGAAGGAGTGGGATGCCCAGCTCAAGCCGAAGGAATCCGGCTCAGGAAACTACTACAACAGCCAGCACGCCGACCTGGGACAGCGCTACATCGATCTGGCCTTCACGCGCTACCATCAAGGCCGCTTCGATGAGGGCGCGCTTGCCCAGTACCTCGACATCAAGCCGAAGAACCTCCCGACCTTCGAGGCCAAGTTTGGGGGAGGTCACTGATGTATGTACTCGACACCTCGGTGATTTCGACCCTGCACCGCAACTACTACCGGCCGCATTTCGTGTCGCTTTGGAATGCCTTCGACGGCATGCTCGCCGGTGGGCGCTTCACCTCGACGCGAGAGGCGCGGCGTGAGTTGGAAGACCATGGGGGCGAACCGCTCGATTGGGCCAACGCTAACCCGACCTTGTTCAGCGCCCCCGACGCGAACGAAGGTGCCGTTGTAGCTTCAATCTATGCCGTTGATCACTTCCAAACCAATATCGAGCGTCAGAAGATACTGCAGGGCGGTCGCAACGCCGACCCCTTCCTGATCGCCCGGGCGGCCGTGCTCGGCGCAACGGTGGTGACGATGGAGCAGTTCAAGCCGAACGCGGCGAAGATCCCAACATCTGCAAGCACTTCAATGTGCCGTGTGTGGACTTGCGCGGCTTCATGGCGAAGGAAAGTTGGGTGTTCTAAGCAAATTGGCCTGGGGGATTCCGCTCAGCACGCGGCTTCGCTAGGCATGAATCCAAGCACCGGGACTTTGGGCGTCAAAAAACGTAATTTTCTGAATGCCTGTGTTCTTGAGCGCGTCGGATGCCCTCTCGATCATTTTCTGATCGCCTTTGTAAACGCTTACGGCCACCTTCTTTGCGCTCTTCGCGACGCGCTGGACTAGATGTTCGTCCTGGGGCCAGAACCCTAGCCCGTAAAAGGCGACGGCATCGCCGAGCGAGCCAAGCACCTCGATATGGACGCGCGATAGGTAGTTCGATCGGCGGATCGCGGTCAGTTTTTGTTCGGTTGTCCCCTCGCTTACAAACAACGGGGTGACCACCCCTTGCTCCCACTGCTCGGTAATCGTCTGGAGCAGGTTGTCGCCGCCGGCTGCGATTTTTATCTCGCCACCTTCGGCCTCGGTCCCGAGGCAGAGATTGCCATGCGGATAGAAGTAGAGCGTGGCACCATCGGCCTGGTAGGGCTCCCTGAGAACCTGCCAGTCATCTCGAAACGTTGCCTTGCCGTCCGCCGTTATGAACGCGTCTTTGAACCACCGGCCAAGCCCATTGTCGTTGTTCCACATCGCGGCCCAATAAAGCATCAAATCGTAGTTCGCCGACGTCACCGTTTGGAACCCCTTCAGGAAGGAGCCCATCGCCGGGAAATGCTTCTTGACCTCGTCGTAGGCTGGATGGATTGCATGGACTGTTGAGATCAGGGATTTGCGCACCTCAACGTAAGCTTCATCGACGCGCTTGTTGTCGATCTGCAGGGCTTTGTTGACGAGGGTGGCTTGCCAGAGCCGCCTGAGTACCAACTCGAAGTCCGTCGAGTCGAACGAGGTGAACACGGCTCGCGTGTCATCCGTGAGAAAGTTACCATCCTGCGCAGCCTGATAAAGTGATGGGTAGTTGAAGCGGTCGCTTAAGGGGCCTCGAATCCCGTGGCCGCCTCATGCTCGGCACCGGATTGAACTGTTACCTATGTCGCCCGTTGCTCAGACGGGCCGATATCCATGGATTGTCGAGACCGCCTTAACTCGCGACTTCCGGCAGTTCCGCGCACTCATCCCTGCCGGGGCCGCTGAATTGACATTTACTCAATTTGGTCGCGTAATTCTCATTCAACTAAAAGTAACACGGCCGCTAGAATGGAAATCCCGCCGTTTGATGATTTCAGCCGCCTTGCTGCCCGCGGCGAACTCTCGAAATCACTCCTCAAGACCCTGGCAGTCGGTCTGGGAGGTCTGTTGGGTGGTTTCGGGACCAAAGCCCAGGCACAGCCTGCACCTCCGCCATGTGACGTGGCGACCCTGAACACGTGCCTCACGCAAGCTCAAACCAGCGCGCAAGCAAATTTTGAAGCCTGCATTAAGAAATGCACTGCGCTGACTGATCCGCTCATGATGTCTCATAACTGCGCTGCGTGCGGCGAATCCTTTTCCGAAAGATTGAGCATCGCGATGCGCCAGTGCCACAGCATCTCCTGCGGAGGTCGGAACGAATACTGTCCTGATGTCGGGCGTGCTTCCGGGATTGGGTCGATCCCGGCCGTTTGTTGTCCGATAGGAACTCATTATTCCGGGGCGGCCTGTAAGCCCGGCTGTGGGTACTCCTGTCCTCCCGAGTACGTCCTTGATACGGATTTCTGCGTATGCGTGTGCGCACAAGATGTATGCCCTTGAGAGGCACGAACGAGGAGACCACGGTTTGGAGGAGCCGCCATGGAGGCACAGCGCTTCGATGATCTCTGCCGTGTTTTAGCTGCCCCCGGCTCTCGAAGGCGCGTAATGGGAAGCCTGGTTTGGACGCTAGGCGGCGGTGCCGCCCTGTGGCTGGCGGGGCCGAGCACAAGGCCGGCGTCGGCGCTAGCGGCCACGTGTGACATCCAACCTACCACTACCTGCATCCTGATGGTCTGGAAAAACTATGCTCAGGAAGCCGTCAAGTGCGGAAGGCCCAAGCTTGTTGAACCGGGCCGCCCCCCTCCAAGCCTCGCCCAGCACCTCCTTGGGTGGATTATGTGCACGGAGAGCAAGCTGGCCACGGCGCTGCGTGATACGATAACGTGTCGCGAAACCGCGTGCGTCTTGGGCGGCGAGTGTGTTCCCGACGGCGCTACCGGGACGTGCTGCCCGCCCGGCATGCAGGCTTCTGGCGGCGTCTGCTATCCACGATGCCCGCCGTGCCAAAAAGGTATCCCCCCTAATTGCAGTCCTTGCGGTCAGTGCGAGTTTTGTCGCGGTTTCAAGTCAAGAGCCATCGGCTCTTACAGTGTGTGCATCAATGTCGACACACTGGGCCACTATTGGGGAATATGCGCGCCAGGATTTGGGTTCTATAACGGGGGGTGCTGCGACGTCAGTAACTCGTATTGTTGCAACAGCGATCATTGCTGCCGGAACGAAGACTCCTGCTGCCCCGGGATCACCAGGGATACCGTTACCCCGAACGGCATCATTTGTGCTCCTCCAGGCTACCAATGCTGCGGCGATCACGTTTGCACTAAAGATAAGGTATGCTGCGACGACGTGGAGCAAGAGGGATGCTGCGCTCCACCACCTTAATTTCTGCAATGTCGACTGTGACGGGAAGGAATTTTGTGATGATCATTTGTGATTATCATTGGCCAATGAACGCGTAGGCCCCGTATTAAACGAGGAGCTGCCTGAGTGGATGAGGCATTGCTCGTAGCGCGATTGCTCCTCGCCGCGGTCTTCGGCGTCGCCGGGGGCGCTAAGCTCGCCGACTTTCCCGGCTCCACGAAGAACCTACGCGAATTCGGAGTGCCGCGGGCGTTCATCGCTCCAATGGCCTTTGCCCTGCCGCTCATCGAACTTTCCACGGCCGGGCTTGTCGTGCCAGTGTCATCAGCGTGGTGGGGCGCCTTGGGCGCGCTCGTCCTGCTGCTTGTCTTCATAGCTGTTATCGGCGCCAATCTCGTGCAGGGGTATGAGCCGGACTGCCATTGCTTCGGCCAGCTCCACTCGGCACCGGCCGGTTGGCAAACGTTGGCTCGCAATGGCGTCCTCGCAGCCATCGCCGGCTTCGTGGTGTGGCAGGGTCGGCCTCACCCAGGCCCCAGCGCCGTTGCCTGGCTCGGCGCTCTTTCGACAATGCAGGTCGTGCTCCTCATAACTGGACTTGCGATCACAGTTGCCCTCGTCGCGCAGGGATGGCTCCTCGTCCAGCTGCTCCGACAGCATGGACGATTGCTACTGCGCTTAGACGCCCTCGAGAGCGCCCTGCCCAGAGCCCGCGCGGGGCTCTTGCCTCTCCGCCCAGCGCCCAGCGCGCCATCGGGCTTACCAGTGGACGCGCCCGCACCGGGGTTTCGGCTGCCGAACCTCAGTGGCGAATTCGCCACTCTCGACAATCTCCGGGCAGGCGATAGATCCGTGGCGCTCACGTTTGTGGACCCCGGATGTGGCCCCTGCGCCGCCTTAGTCCCCGAACTGGCCCGACTCCAATCTACGTTCGATTTCCTGGTAATGGTGTTGGTTAGTCGCGGCTCGCCACCTGAAAATCGCGAGAAGTTCGGCAGTGACCTCAGCATACCAGTATTGCTACAGGCAAACCGCGAGGTAGCCGAAGCATATCAAGTGCATGGAACGCCGGGTACGGTGGTGGTTCGCCCCGACGGCACAATCGGAAGCGCTGTGGCCCTGGGGGCTGCCGCGATCGTGGAACTACTTGCACGCTCGGCCACGGCTGTGGCCATTCCGGCCGAAGGGTCAACGAGCAGCCATTCCGCCGATGACGCCAAACTCATGGACGTAACTAGTCTCTGACGACCCATCGCTGCGAAGCTCCAATTTCACGCGACCTATATGCGAAACCCCTAGCGAACGCGGCGCGGGCTTCATCGAACGTCGCGGCGTGCCGGTGCGGTGCTCGTCGGGCGCGGTGCCGGGATAGAAGCCGCACGCCCAGCCCCACCAAGACGCATCATATGGCACGCCGGATCGAAGGCCGATGGTGCCGACGTTCACGTCGCCGCAATAGATCTGCCAGTTCTCCTGATCTCGGTTTTGGTCGCGGCAGCGGGTCAATTCGGGCATGGCATGAGCAATCGCATGAGAGAGACAATCCGCGCGATTTCTATCCGACCTCGACTACCATTGTTTCCCGTGTTGCGTACATCGCCATCGTGTCCCGCATCCCTCGCAAGTTGCCCAATGCTTCAGATCTATCGACCGTCAAAGGCGAAATGACGGAAGGACTCCGCATTGTGATCGCCGATTCCGCTGGCGCACGGCTTGCCGGCAAGCGCGGCATCATTCTCGGGCCGGGGTCGACCAGCAACCAGGTCAAGATTCTGTTGGATGGATCCAAGCACTACATACTAATGCACGCGCGATTTGTGGATGTCGTCAGAGCTCCCGATCCATCGCGGGATGCGGTTCTTCACCTTCACCCAGTCGCACGTCCGTGGCCGGTAGCGGCGCTCGCGGTGCTTGTTTCCTTAATCCGCTTACCCTCGGCGTCAACGAGGCTGTGAATCGCTTTTTTTTCGACGCCGCGTAACTATCCCCAGACGTTTCATGCGCCAACCGAGATCGCATTGGCCGACACCTCCGAGAGAACGAGGTGGTACTCAATTACGGAAGATGCCGACCCTAGTTTGGCGGCTGGAATCAGCAGACAATCTGTGATCGAGTGCCGTGAGGGGGGCTCAATGCACATAAAATCGATTCGCATCAAGAATCTGCGCGCCTACTACGATGAAACCATCGATCTCGATAGCCACACCTGTCTGGTGGGGGCGAATGGTGCGGGCAAGTCAACCGTGCTGTGCGCGTTGAACATTTTTTTTCGTGAGACTGAAAGTGCGGCGACCAATCTGAGCAATCTGGAAAGAGAGGACTTCCATCGCGGTGATTCCAACACACCAATTGAAATCACGGTCACCTTTGGTGGGTTGTCTGAAGCCGCCCAGGCCGATTTCGCAGACTACTATCGGCAGGACTCCCTCATCGTCACCGCGAGGGCGCAATTTGATATCGGCACTGGCCACGCAGCCGTGAAGCAGTACGGCAATCGACTCGGGGTGGCCGACTTCACACCATACTTCAAGCTTTTGGGCGACGGCGCAAAGGTCGTCGATTTGCAAGCTCAATACGCGAAATTGCGCGAAGGCTACCCGGGTCTGCCCGCAGTCAAAGTCAAGGATGCGATGACGGCCGCGCTCCGCGAGTACGAGGCAGCCTGCCCCGGAGATTGTGTTCTAATCCCGAGTGAGGACCAGTTCTATGGCGTTAGCCTAGGGCAGGGACACCTCAGGAAGTATCTGCAGTGGGTTTATGTGCCCGCCGTAAAAGATGCGGCAGGTGAACAGGCGGAGAGCAAGAACACCGCGCTGGGACGTCTCTTAGCGCGTACAGTGCGAGCGCAGGTCAATTTCAGCGAAAAGCTGGCTACACTCCGTACTGAAGCGGAGGGGAAATACAAAGATTTGCTTGCTGCCGAGCAGGGCGCGCTGGACCAGATATCTGTCGCGCTTCAGGAACGTTTGACCGAGTGGTCGCACCCAGAGGCGACCGCAAAACTCACGTGGCACCAAGATCCAAAAACCTCAGTCCGCATCGAGGAACCGATGGCCCGTCTTCTCGCAGGTGACGGCGAGTTCGAGGGCTCTATCGCTCGCTTCGGCCACGGCCTCCAGCGCTCGTACATCATTGCCCTTCTACAAGGGCTGACGACAAACGATGATGAGACAAACCCCCGCATGATTCTGGGGGTAGAGGAGCCGGAGCTTTATCAACACCCACCTCAGGCACGGCACCTGGCAACAGTGCTCCAGGCGCTCAGCGAAAAGAACTCGCAGGTGATTGTCTCAACTCACAGCCCGTACTTCGTTGGTGGCAGCGGTTTTGATCAAGTACGCTTGGTCAGGAAGCGCCAGAACGACGGCCGTGCGACGGTGCGGTCCTGCACCCTCGATCAACTTGGTGCGGAGTACGCGAGAGTGACGGGCGACGCGCCGATGTCGCATGACAGCGTGCTGGTAAAGCTGCATCAGGTAATGCAGCCTCACCTCAGCGAGATGTTTTTCACGCCGAAGCTCGTGCTGGTCGAGGGCCTGGAGGATGCGGCCTACATCAATGCGTGGCTCGTTTTGTCGGGTCGCTGGGATGCCTTCCGTGCACGGGGCGGACATATTGTTGCAGCCAACGGCAAGAGCGAAATAATCCGGCCAGCAATCATTGCCGCCAAAATGGAGATTCCGACATTCATTGTGTTTGATTGTGATTCCGACAAACTCACGCACAAGAACCCGGACACCGAGAAGTCCATCCGCAAGGCCCACGAACGGGACAACAAGGCTCTTTTTGCGTTAGCCAACGCAGGTGACGATCCGTTCCCGAGCGAGGTAGTTTGGGGCGAGACCTTCGCAGCCTGGCCTTGCGACTTGGCGCAGAGCATAAAAATCGATGCCGATTCGCACTGGGAGCCCGCCGGCTCGTCAGCGTCGGCCGCTTTTGGGGGGGCAGGAGGTTTGCACAAGAACACGCTCCACATCGGTGCCCGACTCAAGGAGCTGCAGAAGCTGAAAGCCAATACCGCGACGATCGACCGGCTCTGCGAGGCAATCGTCACCTTCGCGTCTCAAGCTTAGCTCGCCCTTTGGAGGCCCCTGCGCTGCAAGGCGGAATCCTGGACGCAGGCTGGCGCCGTGTCTTGGGTAGCGCCATTAAGCGGCGTAGGTTCGCTTGCCGCAACGCTCGTGAGGACACGCAACTTAAAGCTTAACGATTTTCATGGTCTATCGGATCAGCTACGGGTATCAAGGCACTAAGGGGCCCATCGATGGGCGCAGGCAGGGGTGTCCATCTGAATGAATCAAGACCTCAAGAAGGCCCTCTGGGCGGCGGCAGACAAGTTGCGCTCCAGCATGGACGCGGCCGAGTACAAACACATCGTCCTGGGCCTGATCTTCCTCAAGTACATCAGCGACGCCTTCGACGAGCGCCGCACGCAACTTCTGGGCGCCTTCCGCGACAAGGCCAGTGATCTCTACCTGCCAGATCCAGCCGACCATGCGGACGCGCTGGAGGAGCGCGACTACTACACCATGGCCAACGTCTTCTGGGTGCCGGCGTCGGCGCGCTGGGAGACCATTCGCGACCAGGCCAAACAGGCCGACATCGGCGTGCGCATCGATGCCGCACTCGAGGCGATTGAGGCCGACAACCCGCGCCTGAAAGGCATCCTCGACAAGCGCTTCGGCCGCACGCAGCT
Source organism: Bradyrhizobium sp. UFLA05-153 (assembly GCF_054185185.1). Lineage (NCBI taxonomy): Bacteria > Pseudomonadati > Pseudomonadota > Alphaproteobacteria > Hyphomicrobiales > Nitrobacteraceae > Bradyrhizobium > Bradyrhizobium sp. UFLA05-153. The sequence continues at coordinate 34,754 of NZ_JBBIAM010000063.1, read as the reverse complement.
GGAGCCCGGAAGACTGGGCGAGCTCGTCGACCTCATCTCTACCATCGGCTTCGGGGAAGGGCACCGAGCCAAGGACCTGTTGGGTGAGGTCTACGAATATTTCCTCGGCCAGTTCGCCTCGGCCGAGGGTAAGAAGGGCGGCCAATTCTACACGCCGGCGTCAGTGGTCAAGGTGCTGGTCGAGGTGCTGGCGCCGCATCAGGGACGAGTCTACGACCCCTGCTGCGGCTCGGGCGGCATGTTCGTGCAGAGTGAGAAGTTCATCGAAGCGCACGGCGGCAAGGCTGACGACATAGCATCTACGGCCAAGAGGCGAACCCGACCACCTGGCGCCTGGTCGCGATGAACCTCGCCATTCGGGGCTTTGCCGCCGATTTGGGCAAGGAGCCGGCCGATACCTTTCACCGCGACCAGCATCCCGACTTACGAGCGGACTACGTGCTTGCCAATCCGCCTTTCAACATTAGCGATTGGGGCGGCGAGCGGCTGGCTGACGACCGGCGCTGGGTCCATGGCACGCCACCGGCCGGCAATGCCAACTACGCCTGGCTGCAGCACATCCTGCATCACCTGAGCCCGCGCGGCCAAGCCGGCGTGGTGCTGGCCAACGGGAGCATGAGCTCCAACCAGAACAACGAAGGCACCATCCGCAAGGCCATGGTTGAGGTCGACGTGGTGGACGTGATGGTGGCGCTGCCGCCGCAGCTCTTCTTCAACACGCAGATCCCAGCGTGCTTGTGGTTCCTGGCAAAGGACAAGACCGGTGCTGCGGTGCCGGGCGGCAAGAAGGGGCGCGACCGGCGCGGCGAGGTGCTATTCATCGACGCGCGCAAGCTCGGCAGCATGGCGACGCGCGTCAACCGGGTGTTCGACGACGAGAACGTGGCGCGCATCGCTGTAACGGTGCACCGCTGGCGTGCCGATGGCGAGGACGGCGCCGATGAACCCTACGCCGACGTGCCCGGTTTCTGCCGCGCCGTGAAGCTGGCCGAGATTGCCGAGCACGGTCATGTGCTGACGCCAGGGCGCTATGTGGGCGCCGAGGAAGCCCATGACGACGACGAGGCGTTCAACGAGAAGATGGAGCGGCTGACCACGCAGCTCGCCGAGCAAATGGCCAAAGGGGCAGAACTGGATGAGGTGATCCGGGAGAAGCTCGGGGGGCTGGGCTATGCAGTCTAAGCTGGCTGCAATTGGCGAAGTTCCAGCCGACTGGCATGTTGGACCGCTTAGGGACGTCCTCGACCTAATCACCTATGGGTTCACGAATCCAATGCCAGACGCCACCAAGGGCCCGTGGAAGCTGACAGCAAAGGACATTGTTGAAGGGAGAATCCGCTACGAAGCCGCTCGGCACACTACCGAGACTGCATTCAATACGCTTTTGACAGACAAGAGCCGTCCACGTATTGGGGATGTGTTACTGACAAAGGATGGGTCAATCGGCCGCGTTGCCGTCGTTGACCGGGATGGGCTGTGCATCAATCAATCTGTAGCACTGCTCCGTCCCAACGGTCGAGTCTTGCCCCACTTTCTTGCTCTGCTACTTCGCGCTCCGTACTACCAGTCCAGGATGGAAGGCGACTCTGACGGGTCGACGATCAAGCACATCTACATCACGCGTGTAGACAAGATGGAGATTGCTCTTCCCCCGCTTGCAGAGCAGGAGCACCACCTCGCGTTGCTCGGCACGCTGGACGATCGGATCGACCTCCTTCGCCAAACCAACGCCACCCTCGAATCCATCGCGCAAGCCCTGTTCAAGAGCTGGTTCATCGACTTCGATCCTGTGCGGGCGAAAGCGGATGGCCGCGAACCGGACGGCATGGATGCGGCCACGGCAGCGCTGTTTCCGGCGGAGTTCGAGGATTCAGCGCTGGGACTGATTCCGAATGGGTGGGCGTCTACTCGTCTCGGCGGCATCATTGATCTCATGTACGGCAAGGCACTCAAGGCGACGGAGCGCCGCGAGGGTCTCATACCCGTCTATGGGTCTGGCGGCATCACTGGCTACCACGACGAGCCCTTAGTCCACGAAGGTTCGGTGATCGTTGGAAGGAAAGGTACTGTCGGCAGCTTGTACTGGGAAGATGGGCCCTTTTTTCCCATCGACACGACCTTCTATGTGCGACCAAAGTCAGTCCCTCTGACGTTTTGCTACTACGCAATGCAGCGTCTTGGGCTTGAAACCATGAACACAGACGCGGCGGTTCCGGGATTGAATCGCGAGAACGCCTACAGGATTGAACTGGTTCGTCCGCCCGATGCCGTCCTACGTGCATTTCATGAGTTGGCCGGCTCTTTGCGCGCAGCGATTCTGAGCAACGACACGCGCCAACGGGTACTTGCGCGCCTCAGAGACACCCTTCTCCCCCGCCTCATCTCCGGCAAACTCCGTCTGCCTGAAGCGGAAGCCCAGCTTGAAGAGGCGGCTGAATGAGCGGCATCAGCGAGGATGATGTCGAGCAGGCGATGCTGGAATGGCTGGCCGGCCTGGGCTGGTCCACCGCGCATGGTCCCAGCATTTCTCCTCCCGACGCCAAGACGCCAGGGACCGAGCGTGACAGCTACCGTGATGTGATCCTGCGCCATCGTCTCGCCGACGCCATCGCTCGTCTCAACCCGCACATCCCCAATGGTGCCCGCGACGATGCGCTGCGCCGCGTCCTGAATCCAAACATCCCGGGCCTGGTCAACGCCAATCGCCAGCTGCACCGCTGGCTGGTCGACGGCGTGCCGGTCGAATTCCAGAAGGATGGCGAGACGCGCGGCGACCGCGTGCGCCTGGTCGACTTCACCGAAGTGGCCGCCAACGATTTGTTGGCCGTCAACCAGTTCAGCGTGCAGGGCCCGAACCTTACGCGGCGGCCTGACGTTGTGCTGTTCGTCAACGGGCTGCCGCTGGTGGTGGTCGAACTCAAGAACCCTGGCGACGAGGATGCCGACATCTGGGCGGCGTGGAACCAGCTCCAAGCCTACCAGCAAGACATCCCCGACCTGTTCAACGCCAACGCGCTGCAGGTCATCAGCGACGGCATCCAGGCCCGCATGGGCTCGCTCACCAGCGACCGCGAGCGCTTCATGGCTTGGCGCACCATCGACGGCGTGGCCACCGACCCGCTGGGCGCGATGCGCGAGCTGGAGACGCTGGTGCTAGGCCTGTGCCAGCGCGAGTTGCTGCTAGAGTACCTGCGCCACTTCATTCTGTTCGAGGACGACGGGCGGTTGGTCAAGAAGGTGGCCGGGTATCACCAATTCCACGCGGTGCGTGCTGTCGTGCAGAGCGTGCTCAAGGCGTCGGCCCCCGGCGGCTCCCGCAAGGGCGGCGTGGTCTGGCACACGCAGGGTGCGGGCAAGAGCATCGAGATGACCTGCCTGGCTGGCGCCTTGATGGCGCACCCTGACATGGGCAACCCGACGCTAGTGGTGGTGACCGACCGCAACGACCTGGACAACCAGCTCTTCGGCGTGTTCGCGGCAGCCAGTGAGATGCTGCGCGAGACGCCGGCGCAGGCCGACACCCGGCCCGAACTGCGCCGGCTGCTGGCCAACCGCCCCTCGGGCGGCATCATCTTCACCACGATCCAGAAGTTCACGCCGGGCGAGGACGAGGACACGTTTCCCGTGCTCTCGGACCGGCGCAACATCGTCGTCATTTGCGACGAGGCGCACCGCAGCCAATACGGTTTCGAGGCGCGCCTCTCCGGTGAGTCCGTCTCCAACGGAGCCATGAAGGCGGCAGCAGGTGAAGGCAAGGGCACGACAGCGCCAGCCGTCGCCGGCTCCAAAGCGGTGCGCTACGGCTACGCCCAGTACCTGCGCGACGCGCTGCCCGGTGCCACCTTCGTTGCCTTCACGGGCACGCCGGTGTCGCTGGATGATCGCGACACACGCGCCGTGTTCGGCGACTACGTCCACATCTACGACATCGAGCAGGCGGTGCGCGATGGCGCCACCGTGCCCATCTACTACGAAAGCCGCTTGGCCAGGCTGGAGCTGAAGGAGGCCGACGTCACTCAGCTCGACAGCGAGGTCGACGAGCTGACCGAGGACGAAGAGGGCGACGCGGCCAAGGTGGCCAAGCTGCGCCGCTGGGCTGCGCTGGAGCAACTGGTCGGCGCGCCGCCGCGCATACAGAAGGTGGCGGCCGACATCGTGGCCCACTTCGAGAACCGCCTTTCCGCGATGGACGGCAAGGCGATGGTCGTTGCCATGAGCCGCGACATCTGCGTGCACCTCTACAACGCCATCGTCGCGCTGCGGCCCGAGTGGCACAGCGACGACCCGATGCAGGGCGTCATCAAGGTGGTGATGACCGGCTCGGCATCGGACAAGGCGCTGCTAAAGCAGCACATCTACCCCAAGGACGTGCGCAAGCGCCTGGAGACGCGCTTCAAGAACCCGGCCGACCCGTTCAAGCTGGTCATCGTGCGGGATATGTGGCTGACCGGCTTCGACGCGCCGTGCCTGCACACGATGTACGTCGACAAGCCGATGCGGGGCCACAACCTGATGCAGGCGATCGCCCGGGTGAACCGCGTCTTCAAGGACAAGCCCGGCGGCCTGGTGGTGGACTACATCGGCATCGCCAACGAGCTGAAAGCGGCGCTTGCCGACTACACCCAGGCCCACGGGCGCGGCAAGCCGACCATCGATGCCCACGACGCGCTCGCCGTGCTGCGGGAACAGATGGATGTGCTGCACGGCATGCTGCACGGAGTGGACTACACCGAATTCCGCAGCAAGGCATGGCAGTTGCTGCCGGCCGTGGCCAACCACGTGTTGGGCCTGGATGACGGCAAGAAGCGCTTCGCCGATGCCGTGTTGGCCGCGAGCAAGGCCTTCGCCTTGTGCGGCACGCTCGACGCGGCGCTGGCATACCGCGACGAACTGGCCTTCCTGCAGGCGGTGAAGGTTGCACTGACCAAACACGGCGGCACCGACAGGAGACTCACGGACGAGCAGAAGGAGCACGCGCTGCGGCAGATCATCAGCCGCGCAGTGGTCAGCGACGAGGTGGTCGACATCTTCTCGGCCGCCGGCTTGAAGCGACCGGATATCGGCGTGCTCTCCGACGAGTTTCTGGAGGATGTGCGCCACATGAGGGAGCGCAATCTCGCGGTCGAGCTGCTAGAGCGGCTGCTCAAGGGCGAAATCAAGTCGCGTTTCAAGACTAACGTCGTGCAGAGCGCCAAGTTCTCCGACCTGCTGCAGCAGAGCCTGACGCGCTACCGCAACCGCGCGGTCGAGACGGCGCAGATCATCGAAGAGCTGATCGCGATGGCCAAGAGGTTCCAGGAGGCGGCCCGGCGGGGCGAGGACCTGGGCCTGAACGCCGACGAGTTGGCCTTCTACGATGCGCTGGCCACCAACGAGGCGGCCGTGCGAGATCTGGGTGACGACACGCTCAAGAAGATCGCGGTAGAGCTGACGCTCAGCCTACGCAAGTCGGTAACGGTCGACTGGGCCAAGCGAGAAACGGTGCGCGCCAAGATTCGGGTGATGGTGAAGACGCTACTGCGCCGCTACAAATACCCACCGGACAAGCAGGAAGAGGCGACTGAGACGGTGCTGAAACAGGCCGAGGCATTGTCGGGAGCCTGGGCAGCGTAGCGCGCGCGGATCATCATCGTCATTGCGATTGCGCTCGTTTCCTCTCCGCAAGCCTCCCAGCAAACTTGTGGCACCAGTTCGGCCCGGGCCAGCGCCTCGAAGGCGCATGCCGGCCTCGCACAGACCTCGGGGCCGCGGGTGGAGCTAGGCTCGGCGCGATTGCCGGCGGTGGTGTGGATCGGAAGGCTCATTGCCGGCGCGCCTCCTCGATTTGACGCACCACTTTCTCGACCTCGATGTCATGGGCTTCCGGCAGCACCCCGGAACCGGCGAGTCGCCTCCTGATCTTGGCCTCGATCCTGGCGGCGCTGTTGGTCGGAAGCCCGGCGACTGACTTCTTGCGTAGTAATCAGGCTGCGTCTGCCATCTCGGCTCTCGCCGCCTCAGAAAGCCTCAGCAGCATGCCAACCTGGGCGCGTTCACGCGCGTCCCCCATCACACTCAAACTGTGGCGCAGTTGCATCCGCATCGCGGCGGGGCTGATGCCGCGCTCCGTGCGGATGGCCTCCGTCGTGGCGTCGTAATCGCTGTTCTCCGGGATCAGCCGCACGGTCATCGCAAGCCGGTAGACAACCTCCAGCGCCTCGCAGATCTCCGGCATGGTCAGAACCACGACCGCGACGCCGCCCTTGCCACGGCCTGCCTGTGCACGCGGCGCGACCTCGTCCTCCGACTCGTCCCGAGCAGCCGCGCGGGGCAGGCGGGTACGCCTCAGAGCGGGACCTCGTGCATATTGGGACACTTTGGTGGACAACCTGCGCCAACTTAGTTGATTTTACTGTAGTTTTTTCGAATTTATCGTCCCCCCGGACGGGTCTTTTCTTTTTGGCTCTCGATCTTCCGAAGCGCTCCGCCTTTCAGCTCCGGGTTGAGTCAGCGCACATGATCGTTTGCGAATCGCCCGGCGCATTGCGCTGCAAGTCCGCCATGCTTGTGCGGGGCTTGACCACAAAAGCCCACGAAATCTCCGCACGACTACGGAATTTCGCGCCGAAATTTGTGTCGTCGCTGGACAAGTCAAAACTTTTCCACAAAATAATCACGTCACGTCTAAATTGATTCGTCTGCGTTGCGTCCCGCGTCCGTTGTTCTCTCCTGACGGGCTCATTCATGACACATCGCCAAGGCGTGGCTCGCGGCCGCGACATCGCGGAGCGCTGGTGCGCACTCGCCGAGCAACGGCTGGAACATCTCACTGAAATGTTCGAGACCGGACGCTGGCGCCGCTATCACTCCGAAGTCGCCTTTCTCGAAAACATCCAGGAAGCCAAGCGTGCCGTGCAGACGTGGCGGGCGCTCGCCGACGGCGCTGACGTGCCCGCGATGAGCCCCGTCGGGACGTTCGCATTGGGCTGGTCGCCGGCGGTCCTGTCACGCGAAACGGTGCGGCGCGAGCACGCCCAGACCGTACAGCCGAAGGCCGTGCACATCGTGCCGGAGACGGTCGTGCCGGTCGGCCTCGCCGGCATGCCCGAACGGCTTGCCGGGATCACCGAAGCCCCGATCGCCCCCGAGCCGGTGCCCGCAATCCCCGAACACGTGGTCGAATTCACCTTCAGCCTCGACGGCATCGAAGCGAAATATCCGCTGCTGCGGAATGCGTTTTAGGTCCGCATCCTCCGTCATTGCGAGCGCAGCGAAGCAATCCAGATTGTCTGCGCGGAACGATTCTGGATTGCTTCGCTGTGCTCGCAATGACGGTGTGGCGTCAGCACGCGCGGCGGAGCCACTTTAGCGTCGTCGCACTTACCGCCGCACCGCATTCCCACCCACTACCACCTGCGCAAACCGTTGCGCACTGTCAGCCGACAAATCCGTTGTCACGGTGCGCGCATGGTCGAGCCCCACGACCGCGCCGAGCGGAGTTTCGGAGATCATGTTGTTGTTGACGAGCGCAGTGCCGGCGCCTGGCACGACGGACACGCCGACGCCGGCGAGGGCCTTGCGGATCACGTTGCCCGAGATCGCGACGTCGCGCAGATACTTGCCCCAGCCCGCGACGATGCCGTAGGACGGCGCGTTCTCGATCACGTTGCCGGTGACGGAGGTGTCCGCCTCGATGTAGATGCCGATGCCGGCATCGTCGTCGGGTGCGGTGCCGATGGGGCGCTTCGGGATCAGATTGCGGATGATGTTGCCCTGGACCACCGCGATGCGGCCGCCTTCGTTGAAATTGCAGACGGAGACGCCGACGGCGGCGCCATCCACCGTGTTATTGGCGATCACCGCGGCCTCGAACGAGAACTCCGAGTAGAGCGCGACCTCGCGCACGTCGCTGATGCTGTTGCCTGATATCTGGATGTTGGAGGCTGAGTTGCCGCGCACCGCCGAGTAATCGCAATTTTTGATGCGGTTGCCGCGCACGATGACGTTGCCAGCGCGGAAGGCGTTGATGGCGTTGCCGTATTGTCCGGACCCGCCGGGGCCGGCCATGATGTCCTCGATGCGGTTGTCGGCGACCAGCGTGCCGTCGTCGCCAATGGCGGTGCGCAGGATCTCGATGCCGTTGTCGTTGGTGCCGAGAATCGTGTTGCGCGAGACGATGAGTCCCTTGGCATCGAACGAGACCACAGCCGTCACGGCGATGTTGGTGAAGACATTGCCCGAAATGTCGCCGGCGATCTGCTCGAGCCAGATGCCGCTGCCGCCGGAGCCGGTGATCTCGCAATCGAGAATGCGGACGTCGCGTCCGCCGAGACAGTGGATGAGGCCGCGCCGTGTCGGCAGCGCAATGCCGCCGCCGTCGAAGGTGATGCCGGCAAGGCCGATCGAGCCGGCGCCTTCGCTGAGGAGGATCGAAGGACCACCGGTGAAGACCAATTTCGTGGCACCGCGCACGCCAACGAGTTGCGAGCCGTTTTGCAGCCGCAGCATACCGGTGCGGTAGATGCCGGGTGGCAGCGCCAGCGGCACCTGCGCGCGCGCCGCGTCGTCGATGGCGCGCTGGAGCGCGCGTGTCTGGTCCTCGCTGCTGCCGGGCCGCACGCCATACTGTGTGGCGTCGCGCCCGAGCACGGACGTCAGAGGGGCTGCGCGCGCGGCATCGACGGGCATGGCCAGCGCACCGGCAACGCCGGCGGTGGAAGCTCCGATGAGATGACGGCGACTGAGGTCCATAACGCGTCCTCCAGCGGACGCGGGACGCATCCGCGAGCGTTAGGTAGCGCAGAAATGGGGCAGGGCGGTTGTAGGCGGCAGAATTGTTCGGGGTAGGGTTAAATGTTTACGCAAACACGGTGCCGTAGGAGCCGAAGGCGTAACCCACCATAATCTCAACGCGAGTACGGAGCCCGCGGAAGCCAGGGTGGTGGGTTACGCTGTGCTAACCCCACCCTACGCAGCTGCATCCCGGCGCGCCAACTTCACCATTTCCATCAGCATAGCTTCGCCGGCATCGACCAGTTCCTCCAGCGTGATGCGCGGCGCTCCCTTGCGCCGTGCTGCGCCAGTGCGTGCCAGCAGCGGGATGTGGATGAATGCCGCAAGCTTCGGCCCGCCGGCGTTCACGCTCTCGATCGCGCGCCAGCTCAGATAGTTGCAGAGATAGGCGCCGGCATCGCGCGAGGCCCGCGCATCGATCCCGGTCAGTCGCGCGGCCCGCAAGAGCTTTGCGGTGTGCGCGCCGAACATCATCGCGTCCGCGTTTGCCCTGATCGCGCCTTTGCGGGAACGGGTATTGGCGGCATCAGGCCAGAGCATGGTGACGGCGTTACGCGCGCGGGTCTCGATGCGCAGGTACGAGGTGCGCGCGGCGAGGCCGAACATCAGAAGCGCATCGGGCCTCGCCTTCGCGAGGACCTCCGGCAATTGCCGGTCGACCGCGGCATAGGTCACCGGGAAGATGTGGGTCGCAAGCTCGACGCCGTCGAACGCCGGACGGCGCAGCCGCGCCAGCCGCCCGACCAGCGGCTGCGTCGGGTTATAGGGTGCGCCGGGGAATGGACCGAAGCCGGTGAGGAGGACGCGAAGCTTGCCGCTCATTGCAGGAGCTCCATGATGTGCTCGGCGGCGAGCGACGGCGTGACACGGCCGTCGGCCACCTCGGCCTCGATCTTCTTCACCCTGGTGCGGACGGAGGCCTCGGTGCGCAGCCGGGACAGCATGCGCTGCTCCAGCATCGACCACATCCATTTCACCTGCTGCTCGCGCCGGCGCTGGGCGAAATCGCCCGACGCGCTCATCGCCTTGCGATGATCGAGGATTTTTTGCCAGAGTTTTGCGATGCCGTTGCCGGTCAGCGCCGAATAGGTCTCGACCGGCGGATGCCAATGCTCGGAGCGGGGGCTGAGGATGTGCAGCGCGCCGCGATAGTCCGCGGCAGTCATGTTGGCGCGCTTGAGGTTGTCGCCGTCGGCCTTGTTGATCGCGATCATATCGGCGAGCTCGACCAGGCCCTTCTTGATGCCCTGCAATTCGTCGCCGCCGCCCGGCAGCATCAGCGCGAGGAAGAAATCGGTCATGTCGCAGACCGCAGTCTCGGACTGCCCGATGCCGACGGTCTCGACCAGCACGACGTCGAATCCGGCCGCCTCGCAGAGCAGCATTGCCTCGCGCGTCTTGGCGGCGACGCCGCCAAGCGTGCCGGATGACGGCGACGGGCGGATATAGGCGTGCTCGGACGCGGATAGCTGCGCCATCCGGGTCTTGTCGCCGAGGATCGAGCCGCCACCGCGCGCCGAGGACGGATCGACCGCGAGCACCGCGACCTTGTGGCCTTGCGCGATGAGATAGGTGCCCAGCGCATCGATGGTGGTGGACTTGCCGACGCCCGGCGAGCCGGTGATGCCGACGCGAACCGCCTTACCGGTGTCCGGCAGCAGCAGTTGCACCAGCTCGCGCGCGGCCGCTTGATGGTCGCCGCGCCGACTCTCCACGAGCGTGATGGCGCGGGCGAGCGCCGCGCGGCTGCCGGAACGGACGTCCCGGGCGAGGGCTTTGACGTCGAGCGAAGCCTTCTTCTGAGTCATGCCCTGCTTTACAACGGCCGGGCGGGACAGGCGAGGGCCGGGGCCGGGATCAACGCGGCCGGCTTTACCCTGCTCGACACGTTAGCCCTTGGCGAGGCCGGCGGCTTTCATCGCTGCGCCCATCTGGACATCGCTCTTGTCCATGAAGTCGGCGAACTGGCCGGCATCGCGCCACGCCATGCCGAAGCCGCGATTGGCAATGAAGGTCCTGAACTCCGCGGAGTCGAAGATCCTCTTCGCCGTCGTCGTGAGCCTGGCCACGATCTCCGGAGGCAGGCCCTTCGGTCCGCCGATGCCCCGCCAGCCGCCGGTCGAATAGTCGACCCCCATCGCTTCCTTCAGGGTCGGCACGTCGGGGAAAACAGGGTTGCGCGCCTGCGCCATGATGGCGAGGCTGCGCGCTTTCCCGGCATCGATCGTGGCACGGGCCTCGGGCACCGAGCAGGTGGCGAGATCGATGTTGCCAGCCGCAAGATCCTGCATCGCGGGTGCGGCACCGTTCGACGGCACCCAGGCGACCTGGTTGGCCGGCAGTCCCATCGCCTGCATCCAGCCGATCAGTGCGAGATGCCAGATGCCGCCCTGACCGGTACCTGACGCAATGAACTTGCCGGGCGGTGCGTCCTTGATGGCCACGGCCAATTCCTTGGCCGTTCTGTAAGGCGAGGAAGAGGAAACCTGGATGCCCGGCGCGTCCTCGTTCATCATGGCGAGCGGCGTGAAGCTCCGCGGCGTCAGGTCGGTGAGCCCCTGCCAGTGCATCATGGTGAGCTCCACGGTCAGCATGCCGATCGTGTAGCCGTCGGGAGCGGCGGTTGCGATCGCGGTGTGGCCGACGACGCCCGAGCCGCCGACCCGATTGACCACGTTGAAGGGCTGGCCGAGCTCCTTCTCCAGCATCGTCGCGAGAACGCGCGCGGTTGCATCCGTGCCGCCGCCCGCACCCCACGGCACGATCAATGTCACCGGCCGCGCCGGATAGGCCTCAGCGCGTGCCGGCTTGAGTCCAAGAGCGGCGGCAGCGACGGACGATGCCGCGAAGGCGCGGCGCGTGATGGCAGACATGAGCACCTTCCAGAGGCGCCTGTAACGTCGGACGCCCTGTCTATGGCGACACTTTTGGCAGCTTTGCACCAGCGCGGCAAGCCGGCCGGACCAGTTGCGCTGTGAGTAACGCCTCGTTCATGCCGCGACGAATCACTGCCCGTCGTCTTCGTCGCCCTTTGGTCGCATGCCACCAAAAATCCGCGCGCCTTCCGGTGTCAAATAGGGTTTCAGCGTCTCCCACGAGGCGAAGGCGACATATTCGCCTTCGGCGTAGGGGCCGACAGCATAGGGCGGATAGTGGAAGGTGAGACCGGAACTCTTGCCGGCCTCGGTCGAAGGCGCGAGCGTCACGGCGCCGATCTTGAGCAGGCTCGGCTCGACGCCCTTGAACCACTCGTTGGTGGCCGTCTCGCCCGCATCGCGCTTCTTCTTCTCGATTCGCAGCGAGGCGATCACGGCCTTCTGCAGTGCCTTCATCGTCGCGCCGTTGTCGGCGGTCTCGGTGAAGAACGGCCGGATTGATATACGCTTGGCCTGCGCCTTGTCCCACAGGATGGTGTCGACGCCCGAATTCGGATGCGCGCCGTGGGTATCCATGTAGTCGGCGCGGATCAGGCTGACATAGCGGTCGGCAACCACCGAGCGGATTGTGTATTTGCGCTCGAAATCCCAGCCGCCGTTTTGGAAGAATTGCGGATCCTGCTTGCGCGAGGCGGCGGCATCGGCCGCATTCTTCTCGAGCCACTTCTTGCCCTCGGCGAGGCAATCGGCAGCGAGCGCAGGATCGGCCTTGATCTGGTCGTCGAGCAGCACGCGGGCTTCGATGGTCCTGTTCTTGATGATCGCATCGGGCTTGGGATCAGCCGCATGGGACGGCGAGGCGATGACGAGCGTTGCGAGGATCGCGATGGCGCGCAGGGCAAACCCCGGCTTCGAACTTGCTTGATGGTCAGTCACGTCAATAGCCATAAATTTCACGCTCTTTCCATGTGCCGCCGAAGATCGCACGGCCGCGCGGTGACAGATAGCGGCTGGTTCTTTGCCACGGCATAAACACCACAAGATGAACCGGCGCAAAACGGCAGGGTGTGAACACCGGATAGTGAAAATTGAGGCCCAGCTCTTTCTGGGAGCCGTTTGTCGCGATGAAGGCCCTTCGGGTTCACCCAGGGCAGCGCGACGACTGAGAAATCACGCAATTCAACTGGACGATGCGCTCTTCGGCAGATCGAGACGGCTGGGCGAGCACGCCGCACTGATCCTCGCCGTGATTGCTATCGCTAAGGCTGAAACCGCGATACCGGCGATGATGTCGGACAGATAGTGGCCTCCGCCCAGCGGGGTCGCCACGATCATCACGATGTTCCATGGGATGACGACGAGCCTGAACCAGCGCAAGGGCCAGAACGCCCACATATAGAGAATCGCGGCTGCGGCGTGGAAGCTTGGAAAGGTGAGCACGCCCACGAGCTGCGTCAGATGCAATTTGTGAAGCAGGCCAGCGCGTACGAGCGGTGCATCGCGCAGAGTGTCGTAGTAACCCTGCGGTTCGAAGTGAGGATAATCGGCGGCGTGCAAGTCCAGCGCCTGATAGACGCCGATGGCCGGCACCAAAGCCGAAATGCAGGTCGTTGCCAGCAGGGCGATGACGTAGGCGCATATCGCCTCCGCGCTACGCCGGTAGCATCCGGCCAGCGGAAGAACGATCACCATCATGATCATCTGGAGATGGATGGAGCTATAGGTCGCGCAAAGAATGGGATCAGCTCGCGATAACGGTTCGTAAAATCGAGGAGGCTCCTGAAATCGAATCCGAGCGCGCGATCCCAGGCTAGCAGTCGCTCATCCTGCAGTGGAAGGTTGATCGACGTGGCCACATAGGTCAGCGTCACGATCACCGGTATGGCCAGCATGACCTGCGCTAGCGAAACGAGGGAGAAGTAGACTCTCGGATTTGCGCGGGCGGTCGAGCGTGCATTGCGTAAGCCGAACCACCAGTAGACTGCGGCCAGCGTGAAAATCGCCACATAGCCCGATGGGTCGACATAGAATTCGCTGGCGATCAGCAACGCAATCACGACGCCGGCGATGCTGCCCAGCAGTTTCCAGTTGAACATGAGCAGTCGCCAAGCGGAGACGACTTCGTCATCGGAATGAACGAGAGGCAGGTGCACCTCGGCCGCGCGCGCGATCGATGCTTCTGTCCCCGGAAAGCTGCGGACCGGTTTTCTGGCTTCTGGTTGTTGATTGGGTTGGTGGTCACGCCCCGCATCGAAAACGCGTGGTGACGCCAAGAGCTCGCCGGCGGGGCGCATTCCAATATTCCCATTCACGAACCCCGTAGAAATACGAGACCGCAAGTTAAGGTTGCATGAATCAATGCGGGAAATTTTTCAGACCACGCGCAAAAAGAGTGTTCTGTTGGGGAACCTCGCTGAAACTGCTCGTCTTTTTTCGACATGGAACCGGGGCGGCCGACGGCGGTGTGACGCCGAATGACGTCACAGCCCGCAGTCGGGCGCTGTAGTTCAACGATAAAGCGAAATTCTGGGCGGCCAGACGGCGCGACGAACTACTCCGCCGCCGCGCTATGGCCGAGCCGGGCGTTGAGCTTGTGGATCAGTTCCTCGGCGGCATCAGCGATCACGGTGCCGGGTGGGAAGATCGCTTCGGCCCCTGCTGCATAGAGTGCGTCGTAGTCCTGCGGCGGGACCACGCCGCCGACGATGATCATGATGTCCTCGCGGCCGTGCTTCTTCAGCGCCGACTTCAATTCCGGCACCGCGGTGAGGTGGGCCGCGGCGAGCGAGGAGACGCCGAGGATGTGCACATCGTTCTCGACCGCCTGGCGCGCGGCTTCATCGGCGGTCGCAAACAGCGGCCCGATGTCGACGTCGAAGCCGATATCGGCAAAGGCTGAGGCGATCACCTTCTGCCCGCGGTCGTGGCCATCCTGGCCGATCTTGGCGACGAGAATGCGCGGACGGCGGCCTTCCGCCTCCTCGAAGGCGTCGATCAGCGCCTGCACCTTTTCAACCTGGCTGCCCATGGCGGACGCCTCCCGCTTGTAGACGCCGGTGATGGACTTGATCTCGGCGCGGTGGCGGCCGAACACCTTTTCCATTGCGTCGGAAATTTCGCCGACCGTTGCTTTCGCGCGCGCCGCGTCGATCGCGAGCGCGAGCAGATTACCGTTGCCTTCGCCCGCCGAGCGCGTCAGCGCGGCGAGCGCGGCTTCGACGTCCCTCTGGTTGCGCTCGGATTTGAGCCGCGTCAGCTTGTCGATCTGCAGGCGCCGGACATTGGTGTTGTCAACTTTGAGGATCTCGATCGGCGCTTCGTCCGACGGCTTGTACTTGTTGACGCCGATCACCGCCTGCTTGCCCGCATCGATCCGGGCCTGCGTCTTGGCGGACGCCTCCTCGATGCGCAGTTTCGGCACGCCGGCTTCGATGGCCTTGGCCATGCCGCCGAGCTCCTCGACCTCCTGGATATGGCCCCAGGCCTTCGCAGCGAGGTCGCGCGTCAGCCGCTCGACATAATAGGAGCCGCCCCAGGGGTCGATGATGCGCGCGGTGCCGCTCTCCTGCTGCAGGAAGAGCTGGGTGTTGCGGGCGATGCGCGCGGAAAAGTCGGTCGGCAGCGCGAGCGCTTCGTCGAGCGCATTGGTGTGCAGCGACTGGGTGTGGCCTTGTGTCGCCGCCATCGCCTCCACCGTCGTGCGCATGACGTTGTTGAAGACGTCCTGCGCGGTCAGCGACCAGCCGGAGGTCTGGCAATGGGTACGCAGCGAGAGCGAACGCGGATCCCTGGGGTTGAACGGCTTGAGCAGCTTCGCCCAGAGCAGGCGCGCGGCGCGCATCTTGGCGACTTCCATGAAGAAGTTCATGCCGATTGCCCAGAAGAACGACAGGCGCGGCGCGAAGCGGTCGACGTCGAGCCCGGCAGCAAGGCCCGCACGCAGATATTCGACGCCGTCGGCGAGCGTATAGGCAAGCTCGAGATCCTGCGTCGCGCCGGCCTCCTGCATGTGATAGCCGGAGATCGAGATCGAATTGAACTTCGGCATCCTCGAGGAGGTGAAGGCGAAGATGTCGGAGATGATCCTCATCGATGGGCTCGGCGGATAGATGTAGGTGTTGCGCACCATGAATTCTTTTAAGATATCGTTCTGAATGGTGCCGGAGAGTTTTTCCGGCGGCACGCCCTGTTCTTCGGCCGCCACCACGAACAGCGCGAGGATCGGCAGCACCGCGCCGTTCATGGTCATGGACACGCTCATCCGGTCGAGCGGAATCCCGGCAAACAGCGTACGCATGTCGTAGATGGAATCGATGGCGACACCGGCCATGCCGACGTCGCCGCCGACGCGCGGATGGTCGGAATCATAGCCGCGATGGGTCGCGAGATCGAAGGCGACCGAGAGGCCCTTCTGTCCGGCCGCGAGGTTGCGACGATAGAAGGCGTTGGAATCCTCCGCCGTGGAGAAGCCGGCATACTGCCTGACCGTCCACGGCTGGTTGACATACATGGTCGGGTAGGGGCCGCGCAGGTAGGGCGCGATGCCGGGGTACGTATCGAGGAAGTCGAGGCCGGCGAGATCGGCTTCGCCATAGGCGCTCTTCACCGGTATGCCCTCAGGGGTCAGCCATGGCTCGGCGCTTCCGGTCGGAGCGCCGGTTATGGTCCGCTCGAAGGCGACATCGGCGAAATTGGGAATGCGGCTCATCTCTTGGAGTCCTCAAACCTGCGATGGTGCTCGATCAGCCTTTGCACATTCTTCTTGTAGACCGGATCGTCCAATCGGCTCTCAGTCATCACACCAGTTCCGCTCCAGAGCAGCCGCGCAAGCAGTGTTCCGAGCTTCCATTCCGCCAAACCTAGCAACGTCTCTCCGAACAACCGAAGCATGGTATAGCCTATCAGAGTTGCTGCCTCGACTCTTTCGCTCTCAATCATGATCCGGATGCTGATAGCTGACGATGGTCGCCATCTTCTCCGGCCCGTAATTCTGCTGCGTGGTCTGGCTTGGCAGGTTGGCGATTCCGACGACCCAACCGAGCCGGGATTCAGTTCCGTATTGCCGTGTCGGCACCACGTGATCCGGGCGGTCGAACGCGCCGGTCATGATCTCGATCCGCTCGCCGTCAATGCGGCCGAAACTCAGCGGGGTGCCGCAGGCAGGGCAATAGCCGCGCTCGGCGATGGTGGAGGAGCGGAAGAACGACGGCTGTCCCTTGGTCCAGGAAAAGTCCGTCCTGTTGATATCGGCGAAGGAGGCGAACGGCGCGCCGCTCGCCTTCTGGCACATCCGGCAATGGCAGATGCTGATCTTGTTCGGCGCGGTCGTAGTCGCAAAGCGTACCGCGCCGCATTGGCAGCCGCCGGTGAGAACGGGTTTTGTCGTCTCGGTCATGCCTGCTCCATCCGTCGATAGGCGTCTTGCAGCATGGCCAGCGCATCGGCACCGGCGAAGATGAATCCGCTGACGCCGGCCGAGCGCAACGCGGCTTCGTTCTCGCCCGGCCGGCCTGCCAGATAGATATGCTTCGTATCAGCACTTTGCAGGGCCTTGGCCGCAGCTTCTCCATGGGCCGCGTAGACCTTGTCGCTGGAACAAAGGCAGGCGAGCTCGGCGCCCGACGCCTTGAAGGCGGCTGCAAGCTTTGCCGGATCGGCAAAGCCCTCGCTGTCGACCGCCAAGATGCCGCCGGCTTCGAAGAAACTCTTTGCGAAGGTTGCGCGCGCGGTGAAATCGGCCGCCGTGCCGAGATTGGCCAGAAACACCTTTGGTCGCGCGCCGCTTGCCTTCAGCTTTGCGTCGGATTTGTCGCGCAGCGCCTCGAAAGGTTCCGCAAGGCGGATCGGCGCAAGCGGGTCGAATTTGAACTTTTGCTCGCCGTAGGGCGCAAGAGCGACGGGCGTCGCCGGCAGCAGGGCCACGTCGCTCTCTTGCAGGTTCGGAAACTCGCTCGCGCCAGTCAGCACGTCGCGGCGCTTTGCGATGTTGGTCTCGCGCGCCTTGCGCGTTGCGGCGACCTTGCCCTGGATCAGGCCTTGCTGAAGCGTGGCAAAGGCGCCGCCAGCTTTTTCGGTTTCCTGGAACAGCGCCCAGGCGGTCTCGCAAAGCTGCGCCGTGAGCGTCTCGATGCCGCCTGCGCCCGCGGCGGGATCGGCGACCTTTGCGAGATTGCTCTCCTCGATCAGCACGAGCTGCGTGTTGCGCGCCACGCGCCGTGCGAACGGATCGGGCAGGCCGAGCGCCAGCGTGTGCGGCAGCACCGTGATTGCGTTGGCGCCGGCGAGCCCCGCGGCGAACGTCGCCATGGTCGCGCGCAGCATGTTCACGTAGGGGTCGCGCTGCGTCAGCATGCGCCAGGCGGTGTCGGCCGTGATGAACAGCGGCTTCGGCGTCAAGCCGCAGGCCTGCTCGATGCGCGCCCACAATAGCCGCAGCGCGCGGAACTTTGCCATGGTCAGGAACTGGTCGGCGTCGGCCGCAAGCCGCGCATAGACCATGCCTTGGGCCTCCTCGAGCGGAACGCCGACGCCTTCGATCGCGCGCAGATACGCAACGCCGCAGGCGAGCACGAAGGCGAGCTCCTGCACCTCCGATCCGCCGGCATCATGGATCACGCGTCCGTCTGCGGAGGCGAACGGTCCTTTGAAGCCGAGCGCTGCGAGGCCCTTGATCCCAGAGGTCACCGCGGGAACGATCTCTTCCCAGGCGTAGGGGCTGTGACCCCAGACCGCGCAGGCCGCGAGTGGATCGAGGCCAAAGCGGATGTCGCAGGCCGCAGGATCGATGCCCTTGCTCTTCACATATTCCGCAACATGGATCGCGGCCATCCGCGATTGCGGGCCGACCTGAAGCTCGATGCCGATGCCGGCATCGAGGTGAACATCCTTCAGAACCTTCGCGACCGCATCCGCCGTCGGTTCCAGGCCAAAGCCATGGCTGCCGTTGCCGCCGGCGAACACCAGCGCCAGACCCGTCGCGCCATTCTCGAGATCCGCGAGCGCCTGCGCGTTTGCCTGCGTTGCATCGGGATGGTCGATCCGCTGCATCACCTCCCAGGGCGCGGCCGCCGCCCGTCCCACCACGGCCGCGACATCCTTCGCGCGCGGATAGAGCGGATCGATCTTCAAGCCATCATACGTCTTGCCGACGAGCTTTTCGAACGGCGCGCCCTTCAGCACGCCATCGACCAGCTTGCGCCAATCCTCGTAACTCGCCTGCGGGAAATCCGCCGCCAGCGGCAGATCGTCGGTCGCGGAGGTCATTCGGCAGGAAACTCCCGGAAAAATCCGTTTTCGTCGTTTGGGGGCGAAATTGCCACGGCCGGCCGCCCCTGCAAACGGTTGTTTTTGGTTAACCGGTATCCGGAAGCCGCACGATTCCTTGTGCTGAGACGCTGGCGAGGCCGTCGCGAACGCGGGTGCCGCCAATCATGCGGTCGGGCGCGATTTCGGCGAGCGGCACCAGCACGAAGGCGCGCTCGAACAGGCGCGGATGCGGCAGCGTCAGCTCCGGCGTTCGCAAGGACACATCGTCATAGGCGATCAGGTCGAGATCGAGTGTGCGCGGCCCCCAGCGCCGCTCCGTGGCCCGGGCACGGCCGAAGCTCTGCTCGACCTTTTGCAGCACGGATAGCAGCGCAAGCGGATCGAGCGCGGTCTCGATCGCGATGCAGGCGTTGATGAAGGGTGCCTGGTCCTCATCGCCCCAGGGCGGAGTGGAATAGTCGGACGAGCGCGCGAGCAGCTTTGCCTGCGCCATGCCGCAGATGTCCGGGATCGCGTCCTTGAAAGTCGCACGGACGTCGCCGACGTTGCCGCCCAGCGCGATGAGCGCGCTAGCGGACCGGATTTGACGTTCGCTCTCCATTTGCCGAGCTTCCTTCTGCGAACGTCAAATCCGGTCCGCCAGCAAACAATAAAGTTGCTAGTGGCCCTTTGGTTCTGACATTCGCAAACGTGCCTCCGCGAGGGTATGCGAATGTCAGAATCGGGCCACTAGCCATGAGCCGGGTGGCGCGAGCGCGTCAGCACCACGCCGACGTCATCGAAGATGGCGGCGATCGGCGCATGCGGCTTGTGCACGGTAACCTTCACCGCACGGATGCGCGAAAAATGCGACAGGATGGCATCGGCGACCGCGCCGGCCGCGCGCTCCAAGAGCTTGTAGTTGGTGTTCTTGAACGCGGCCGTCGTGGTCGCGACCACGTCGGCATAGGAGACGGTGTCAGCTAGCCGGTCAGTGCGCGAGGATTCCTGGAGGTCGGCGTAGAGCTCGAGGTCGATGACGAAGCGCTGGCCGACCTCGGTCTCATGCTCCATCACGCCGTGGCGGGCATGGATCACGAGGCCGGTGACGAAGATCGTATCGGTCATGGCTTGCTCTCGATGGCGGTGGCGACCCGCAGGGCTTGCAGGGTCTCGGCGACGTCATGGGTGCGGATGATCCGCGCGCCGCGCTGCGCGGCGATGAGATGGGCGGCGATCGAGCCGCCGAGCCGCTGCTGCGGCTCCGACGGAGATACCGATGCGATGAAGCGCTTGCGCGAGGCGCCGACCAGCACCGGCAGCCCGAAGGCGCTGAGCTCGTTGAGGCGCGCCAGTGCCGTCATGCTCTGGTCAGGCGTCTTGCCGAAGCCGATGCCGGGGTCGAGCACGATGTAGTCCTCAGGGATGCCTGCCTTCGCCGCGATGTCGAGCGAGCGCTGAAAGAACGCGGTCATGTCCTGCATGATGTCGATGGCAGGGTCGACGCTATCGCGGTTGTGCATCACGATGACGGGGATTTTTTTCGCCGCTACTACCGCCGCCATGCCGGCATCACGCTGCAGGCCCCAGACGTCGTTGGCGATCGCGACGCCCTGGTCCAGTGCGAAGGCCACGACCTCCGACTTCATGCTGTCGATCGAGACCGGCACGCCGAGCGCGACGATGTCGGCGAGGACAGGTTTTAGCCGCCGCAACTCCTCCTCCGCTGTGACCGGCTGGGCGCCCTTGTAGGGCCGGGTGGATTCCGCGCCGATGTCGATGATGTCGGCGCCATCGGCGATCATGGTGCGCGCCCGCGCCAGCGCCTCGTCGGGCGCGATGAATTGCCCACCGTCAGAGAAGGAATCCGGGGTGACGTTGAGCACGCCCATCACGGCCGGGACCGGCCTGGCCAGCAGCGTCTGCAGCCATGGGGCAGTGGACGGGGCTGGGTGCGAGGGCGAGGCGCTCATGCGGTCGCTTTGCGCGGTCGGGAACGGCGAGTCAAGACGGGAAGAGGAGGCGACCGTCATCCTGAGGTGCCGGAGCGAAGCGTTGGCCTCGAAGGATGAACGGCCCTGCTGCTGCATCTCGGCCGTTCATCCTTCGAGGCTCACGCAGCAGCGCAATTGCGCCGCTGCTCTCGCGCCTCAGGATGAAGGAATAAGCTAATACGAAATCTTCGGCGGCAGCTTGCGGGCCTTGGCGATGAGGTCGCCGACGGACTTCTCCGACGGCAGAACGCGGACCAGCTTCCGCTTCTCGTTCACCGCGCGCATGTTCTGCGCCAGCCGCGACGGGTTGCGATAGGCGAGCTCGCGGACGGTGGTGACGCCGGCGGCGCGGACGAGGTTGACCTTGGCCTTGCCCATTCCGGGAATGCGCATGTAGTCGGAGACGTTGGCCCATTCCAGGAGCTGCTGCTCGCTGATGCCGGTCCTGGCGGAGAGCGCCTTGCGACCCTTCAAGGTGCTGGCAGCTTCGAGCAGCGCGACGGTGGTGCGGATGCCCTGCGCCTTCAGCTTGCTGGCGGCGAAGGCCGACAGGCCCTCAATCTCGGAGATGGGATATGTCATGATGCTCGATATGAAGTGCGAAAGCCTCAGGCGAATTGGCCAAGGCCCGGCGTCCCCGCAATGATCTTGCCCATCTGATCCGCTCCGATTTTGTCTCGACCGAAACGAAAAAGTTCACGGGCGATCTTTTGAATGTCGGACATGCCGAGACCAAGGCCCATCAGCCGGGTACCGACAGCCATCAGGCCGCCGCCCATCAGGCGCGACAGACCGCCGCCGCTTTGCGACGCGGCAATCGCGGCTTCGGCACCGGGAATGTGGTCGATCAGAGCCTGGACGCCGTCGGAAGGGCCTTCGTTGCGCAGAAAACCCAGGATAATGCCGATGGTTTTTTCAGCGACAGCACTATCGATGCCGGCGTTTGTCGCCAGCCGCCCGATCAGCTCGTCCATCTTGCCTGCCCCTCAGCCGGTTCAAGTCCGGAGTCTTTGCTTCTGAAAATGATCTTGAGCCGGTGCGTTAAGAATTACAAGCGACGAACGCATGAGCGGCGACGAATCGCGCGGGGAGTGTTGCAGCGATGCAAGAGCAAAAGATGGAATCCGCGAAAAATTGCCGCGGTGGGCACTTATCGTTCCGACTTTTGTCGAAGGATTAGGCGTCTCGCCTCCGATAATGTCGCATGTGCGCGCTTCGTGAAATGCGTTGACCCGTTCAATCGGCACCCAACATACGTTAAAGTACGGAACCTGCGATCGCACTCCCGCACCAAGGCAATCAGTAATGGCAGCACAAGACATCAAGCTCGGAGATACCGGCGACAAGATCTTTGTCGGCAAGGGAGATGAGACCGCCTGGCTGACGCTTGCACTCGCCAACCGCCATGGCCTCGTCACCGGAGCAACCGGAACCGGCAAGACGGTGTCACTGCAAGTGATGGCGGAAGGATTTGCGCGCGCGGGTGTCCCGGTCTTCGCCGCCGATATCAAGGGCGACCTTTCGGGCATCTCCGAAGTGGGAGAGGCCAAGGATTTCATCGTCAAGCGCGCCGCTGACATGGGGCTGACGTTCCAGCCCGACCAGTTCTCGACGGTGTTTTGGGACGTCTTCGGCGAGCAGGGGCATCCCGTGCGCGCGACCGTCACCGAGATGGGCCCGCTTCTCTTGGCCCGCATGCTTGATCTCAACGACGTGCAGGAGGGTGTGCTCAACGTCGCCTTCCGCGTCGCCGACGACAATGGCCTGACCCTGATCGACATGAAGGACCTGCGGGCGTTGCTCGACGCCATCGTGCCCGACACGAGCAAGAAGGGGCCGGATGCCGGGGAAGATCCGCTGGCGCCGATCCGGAAAGCTGCCCAGGGTTTCGGCAACGTCACCAAGGCAACCGTTGGGACCATCCAGCGCCAGCTCCTGGTGTTGGAGAATCAGGGCGGCACGAAATTCTTCGGCGAACCGGCGCTGACGCTGAAGGACTTCATGAGGGCCGACCGCGACGGCCGCGGCATGATCAACATCCTGGTCGCCGACAAGCTGCTGCAGAGTCCACGGCTTTACGCGACATTCCTGTTGTGGATGCTGTCGGAGCTGTTCGAGGAGCTGCCCGAGGCGGGCGATCTGCCCAAGCCGAAGCTGGTGTTCTTCTTCGACGAGGCGCACCTTCTGTTCAACGACGCGCCCAAGGCGCTGATGGACAAGATCGAGCAGGTGGTCCGCCTGATCCGCTCCAAGGGCGTCGGCGTCTACTTCGTCACGCAAAACCCGATCGACGTGCCCGACCGGGTGCTTGGGCAGCTCGGCAACCGCGTGCAGCACGCGCTGCGCGCCTTCACCCCGCGCGACCAGAAGGCGGTCGCCGCCGCGGCGCAGACCTTCCGGCCCAATCCGAAACTCGACACCACCAAGGTGATCATGGAGCTCGGCAAGGGCGAGGCGCTGGTGTCCTTCCTCGAAGGCAACGGCACGCCTTCGATGGTCGAGCGGGTGATGATCCGTCCGCCCTCGGCGCGGATCGGGCCGATCACGCCGGAGGAGCGCAAGGCGATCATGGATGCAAGCCCGGTGAAGGGCAAATACGACACCGCGATCGATGCCGAATCCGCCTATGAGATCCTGCAAAAGCGCATCGCCGGCACGGCGGCGACGGCTGACGGCTCGGCGGGCGGAGGCGGGGGCGGCATCCTCGGCCAGATCGGCTCGATCGTCGGCACCATCTTCGGCACCAACACCGGGCGCGGCCGGCTCACCACCGGTCAGCGTGTCGTACGCGACGTGACGCGCACGGTCACGAATCAGGTGGTCGGCGGCGTTGTCGCCGATCTCGGCAAGTCGGTCGGCGGCCAGCTAGGCGGCTCGGTCGGCCGCGCCCTGGTGCGTGGCGCGCTGGGCGGATTGCTGCGACGCTGACGCACGGGTGTCTGGCTCGAAAGCCGCGGCGGCGCTAAAAGCAGCGCCTTGAGAACCACTGCAAGTCAGGAACGAAAACAATGTCCAATGCACAGCTCCAGTCCGTGCTCGATCACATCGACAAGGATTTCGACAACAGCCTGACGCGCCTGTTCGCGCTGCTGCGGATCAAGTCGATCTCGGCCGACCCGGCCTTTGCCAATGATTGCAAAGCGGCGGCCGAGCATCTCGCCAAGGACATCGCAAGCCTCGGCGTTGCAACGGAGGTCAGGCCGACCGCGGGCCATCCCGCCGTCGTCGGCAAGAGCAAGGCGAGCGGACGTCCGCACGTGCTGTTCTATGGACACTACGACGTGCAGCCGGTCGATCCGCTCGATCTCTGGCACCGTCCGCCATTCGAGCCCGTCGTCACCGATCATGCCGACGGCCGCAAGATCATCGTCGCGCGCGGCGCCGAGGACGACAAGGGGCAGGTGATGACCTTCGTCGAGGCCTGCCGCGCCTGGAAGACCGTGACGGGCTCGCTACCCATCGACGTCACCTTCCTGATCGAAGGCGAGGAGGAGGTCGGCTCGAAGAACTTCGTGCCGTTCATCGAGGCCAACAAGGACGAGTTCAAGGCCGACTATGTGCTCGTCTGCGATACCGGCATGTGGGATCGCAACACGCCGGCGATCACGACGTCGCTGCGCGGCCTGCTCTATGAAGAGGTGAAGATCACCGCCGCCAACCGCGATCTGCATTCCGGCGTGTTCGGCGGCGCGGCGATGAACCCGATCCGCGTGCTGACGAAGATTTTGGGCGGGCTATTCGACGATGACGGCCGCATCACCATTCCCGGTTTTTATGACGGGGTGAAGGACCTGCCCGCGGATATTCTCGAGCAGTGGAAGAAGCTCAATCTGACGCCGGAGACGTTCCTCAAGCCGATCGGCCTGTCGATCCCGGCCGGCGAAAAGGGACGGCTGCTGATCGAGCAAGCCTCCTCGCGCCCAACCTGCGACGTCAACGGCATCTGGGGCGGCTACATCGGCGAAGGCTCCAAGACGGTGATCCCGTCACATGCCTCCGCGAAAGTCTCGTTCCGCCTGGTCGAAGGGCAGGATCCCGCGAGGATCCGCAAGGCCTTCCGCGACTACGTGTCGGCGCGCATTCCGGGCGACTGCAAGGTCGAGTTCGGCGACCATTCGGCTGCGCCCGCGATCGCGCTCGACTGGAACATGAAGCCGCTCGCCGCCGCCAAGAAGGCACTGACGGACGAATGGGGTAAGGAGACCGTGCTGATGGGCTCGGGCGCCTCGATCCCGATCGTCGCCGACTTCAAGCGCACGCTTGGGCTGGACTCGCTGCTCGTCGGCTTCGGCCTCGACGACGACAACATCCATTCGCCGAATGAAAAGTACGATCTGCAAAGCTTCCAGAAGGGCATTCGCTCCTGGGCCCGCATCCTCGCCGCGCTCGCGGAGGTGAAGTAGGCGCGGGGTGCGTAGGGTGGGCAAAGGCGCGAAGCGCAGTGCCCACCATCTTTCAAAGATTGCGACGGAAGAGGTGGGCACGCTTCGCTTTGCCCACCCTACGAAGTTACGCAAAATAAAAACGCCGCCCTGGATTGGGCGGCGTTTCATTCCAGAACGTGCAGAGGTCATTCGCAGAAGATCCTACACGAATTTTCGCAAATCTCAAGTCCGGTAGCCCGGATTGACGCGGTCGAGCTTACGCAGCAGAGGCGGCCATACCAGATTGGTGGCGCGCAGCTCGGCGCGATCGCGGTTCGACAACAGCTCGGTGTTCTTCTCGATGGCGATCTCCTCGACCGGATAGACCGGCGTGCCGAGGGCACGCGTACGCACCTGCATCGAGCAGGCGCGCTCGAGATGGTACATGCGCTCGAACGCGGAGGCGACCGAGCGGCCGACCGTGAGCGTGCCGTGGTTGCGCAAGAGCATGTGGTTGTGGTCGCCGAGGTCCTTCTGGAGCCGCGGCCGCTCCTCGTGATCGAGCGCGATGCCTTCATAGTCGTGATAGGCGAGGTCGTGCGTGACGAGCTGCGCGGTCTGGTTCAGCGGCAACAATCCTTCCGCGCTGCTGGAGACCGCGGTGCCGTCGAGCGTGTGGAGGTGCAGCACGCAGATCGCGTCCTCGCGCACCTCATGGATCGCCGAATGGATGGTGAAGCCGGCGGGGTTGATGCTGTACTCGCTCTCGGTGAGCTGGTTGCCGTGCAGGTCGACCTTGACCAGGCTCGATGCGGTGATCTCGTCGAACATCAACCCGTAGGGGTTGATGAGGAAGTGATGCTCGGGGCCGGGCACGCGGGCTGAGATGTGGGTGTCGACCAGGTCGTCCCAGCCGTAGAGGGCGACCAGACGGTAGCAGGCGGCGAGATCGACCCGCTGTTGCCACTCGGCCTCCGTCATGTTCGACGGCGCTTCCTTCAGGCGCGCTTCCGCTGGTGACATGGCAAATCTCTCCGAACCTCGTTGTTGCGGAGCGGGAGCCTAGTCCTGCGAGGAAGTCGCAGCAAGGTAGCTATTGCGCGGCAGTCACGCGTAGCCCGCATGAGCGAAGCGACATGCGGGATTTCCATCCAGGTCCCCTGATATCGCTGCGCTCATCCGGCTACGGGAGATGATCCTGAACTACGGCGCCGGGATCGACAGCAGGCTGGAAATGCTGCGGCCGCGGATGTCGTAGACGCGGGCGAAGACCACGTCGTCGCGCTTGATCTCGACCATGACCGGCGCGGTGAGGCCCTTGCAGTAGAACTCGCCGAGCGTCATGGCGAAGTCTGCGGCATTGGAATCCCAGCCGATGGTGAAATCGGGACCGAGCGCGACCTGCGCGGGCCGCTGCGGGCCGCACACCGCGACCTTCCATTTGCGATTGCGCGGCGGGACTTCCTGCCGCTCGATGAGCTGCTCGCGCAGCTCGTCGGAGGCCTGCTTCAGGGCAAGGCCCCAATAGTCCAGCATGAAGCGGTCGTCGGCGGCGCGCACGGTGCCGGCGATATGGTTGAAGTGGGTGTATTGATAGGGATGCAGCCGGATCATCTCGGCGAGCGGCAGCGCGAGGCCGAAGCAGAAGGTGGCGAGCACGACCGGCTGCCAGGCGCGATGATTGGCCCGCAGACGCTCTATGGTCCAGGCTAAGGCGACGCCGCCCAGGACGGCCATCGGCGGAATGACGAAGACGAAGTGGCGGATGCCGTTGTAGAGCGCGGGCCGCTTCACCATCGCGATCACGAGCGGCAGCGTGGCTGCTAGCGTCAGCATCAACAGGATGGTCTTGCGGCGCGCCGGAACCTCGCGGCGCGGCAGGATGACCAGAGCGCCGACGACGGCGCCGATCATCAGCAACAGCATCACTTCGGGCAATTGCAGCGCGAACAGCGTCGGCAGATAGGACCAGGGCATGTCGGGCACGGACACCAGCGCGCCGTCGAACATCTCCTTCCAGGGCTTCTCGAAGAAATGCGAGAAGTAGGTCAGCGCCTGGAACGGATTGCCGGGCTCCATGATCGACCACGGCCAGATCAGGCCCATGATGAGATAGCCGAGCACGAGGCCGGGCAGCAGCACGTAGACGACATGGACGAAGCGGCGGATCGCTTCGCGGGTGCCTTCGACGCGCAGCTCTTCCAGGAACAGCGGCATGAAGCCGATCATCGCATAGACGAGCGAAAGGCCCCCGAGAATGCGCGTGCCGATCGAGAGGCCCGCGCCGAGGCCGACGATCAGAATCGTGCGCGGCGAGGGCTGCGGATATTCCTCGGCCAGTCGTACCAGGCCGAGCATCAGGATGGTCATCGCCACCGCGAAGGGCGCATCCTTCGGGTTCATGAACATGTGCCCGTAGAAGATCGGGCAGAGCGCGAGCAGCAGGAGTGCTGCGAGGCCGGCAAGCGGTCCGCCGACGCGGCGAGCGAGCCGCCAGGTCACCGCAAGCCCGATCACGCCGACGACGGCGCCGACGAGACGCCGGGTCTCGAACAGCTCGAGCGGCATGACCTTGTGCAGAAGCGCCGCGACCATGTCGAAGCCGCCGCCATACATGTAGAGATTGGCGAAGGAGAGCGCCGCGGTGTCCTTGAAGCCGGACCCGAACATGCGCAGCAGGAGGTCGGCATATTCGGCGTGGGTATAGTCGTCCCAGCCAAGCCCGTAGTCGCGGAAGGTCAGCCCCGCGATGACCGCGACCGCCGCCAGCACCAGCATGGCAAGGTCATCGCATGTCCGCTCAATCGAGCGCCCCAGAGGCGTGTCGATCGCCGAAGTGGTGATGGATGTCATGGCAATCGGTGACCCGGAATCCCCTCTCGGCCGTGCTGGCGCGCACGGCCCTTTTCCCCGGGAACCCTATAGCGCAGTTCCATTTCCAAGTAATTGCGCATTATGGCTAAATTCCTGATGCAACGCAGCAATTTCCGAATCCTGGAGTTTTGATAGAGCTAGCGAGATGTTGCTGAAGGGAATGTGAATAAGTCCCTGATTTCGCTATTTTAAGGAACGGCTAGGGCAATTGGTCGTTGGCGAGGCGTGCGATATGACGGTATCGTGGCGTAGGTGGTGTCGCGCGCTCATGCGCGGCCGGGGGTGAGTTCGATGACGCTGGCATTGCTGATCGCGGGGATTTTCGCCTTTGTGGCGGGTCTCCTCACGGTCCTCTGGGGCATCTCGCTCAAGGAATTCAGTCTCGGCAGTACTCTCATACTCAGCGGGACCATCGGCGTCTGCTCCGGGATGTTACTGATCGGCCTGTATGCCGTCGTGCAGGAGCTGAAGGGCATTGCCCGCCGGCTCGCCGCAACGACGCCACTGTCCGAGGTTCGGGTCAGGCCGGTGCTTCCGCCGGGCCTTGCGACTGCGGGCATGCCTGGGCCGGAAGCGGTTCCTGCCGAGGCCGCCAAGTTCGAGCCGTCGATGCCGGTGTCTCCGGCTGCGCCGCCCCCCTGGCAGGATGAAGCAGCGGCGCGTACGCGCGCCGAAGTGCCGCCGGTCCCGGAAGCGCCTGAAGCACCGCGCCGGCGCAATCTCTTGTTCGCTTCGACCTCGCGCAAGGAGCGCGAGCGCGCTCAGGCCAAGGCTGCGGAGGCCGCACCGGGTGAGGAGCATCCGGCGCCCGTGGCTGCCGAGCCTGCAGAGCCGCCGCCGGCGAGCTTCGACGATGCCTGGCCGAAGCCCGAACGCATGCGGCCGCCGGAGGCAACTCCGCCGCGCCGCCCGCCGCCCCCGCCGCTTCGTACACCCTCGACCTCTACGGAAGCCGCGCCGCCGCCGGCACCTGAGCCGCGTCCGGCGCCACCGTCCGAGCAGCCGGCTATCACCGTGCTCAAATCGGGCGTCGTCGACGGGATGGCCTATTCACTCTATTCCGACGGCTCGATCGAGGCGCAGATGCCCGAGGGCATGATGCGCTTCGCCTCGATCGACGAGCTGCGCACGCATCTCGACCAGCGGTCCTGAGGTCCATCCGTGTCAGAAGCGGCGGGCAAAAACTTCATCGAGCTGACGGCAAACATCGTCTCGGCGTATCTCAGCAACAATCCGACGCCGGCGGCCGAGATCCCGAACCTGATCAGCCAGGTGCATGGCGCGCTGGTGCGGGTCTCCGCGGGTCGGACCGAACCGCCGCTCGAGCCGGCCAAGCCCGCGGTATCGCTGAAGAAGTCGATCGCGCCGGACTATCTGGTGTGCCTCGAGGACGGCAAGCGCTTCAAGTCGCTGAAGCGCCATCTGCGCACCCAGTACAACATGACGCCGGAACAATATCGCGAGAAATGGGGCCTGCCGGCCGACTATCCCATGGTGGCGCCGAACTACGCGGTGGCGCGGTCGCAACTGGCGAAGAAAATGGGGCTGGGGCAGCAGCAGCGCAAACGCAAATAGCGTTGCGTCACGAGGCCTCGGCGAGCGCCTCGCGCGCATCGGTGCGGATGCGTTCGACCATTGAGCGCAGGCCGTTGGAGCGCTGCGGCGTCAGGTGCTCGCGAAAGCCGAACTCGTCGAACACCACGAGCGCGTCGGTCGCAAGAATCTCCTGCGGTGAGCGGTTGGAATAGAGCGAGAGCAGGATCGCCACCAGCCCGCGCACGATATGGGCGTCGCTATCGCCGCGATACTTCAGGACCGGCGTACCGTTCTCGCGATCGATCCGCTTGGACAGCCAGACCTGGCTGACGCAGCCCTGCACCTTGTTCGCGGCGGAGTGTTCCGCCTCCGGCATCGGTTCCAGGGAACGGCCGAGTTCGATGACGTACCGGTAGCGGTCGTCCCACTCGTCCAGAATCTCGAAATTGTCCCTGATTTCGTCGATCGTTGTCATGATGGCCCGTGTGTGATCTCACGGCCAATATAGGGACGCAAGGATGCGAAATCGATAGGGTTTGGGCCCTAATTCGCCGTTTCCGGCCCGCGCCATTCGAGCGCCAGGTCGTCCTGGGTCAGGGTGTCGCGCTGTGCCGTAGTCGGGTCGAGATCGGCTTCAGCCATGCTGCCGATCGAGCCGGTGTGGTCAGGCGCCTTCTTGTCGCTCTTGTCGTTCCTGCCGTTGGAAATCTGCTCCTTCTTGTCGTTGATGATCTGGTAGAGCTTGCGTGCCCCGTCCTGCGCCCGCTGACCGATGATGGTCGCGGCCTGTCCGCCGACCTCACAGGCCGCCGGCTGCCTCTTGCAGAACTGGCTCATGTCGGAGACGGCCGCAGTCGCAGCCGAGACGGCTTCGGCGGCGCCGACCTGCGGCAGCTTCTCCGATTCGGGAGTCTTGTCCCGCGGCAGAAGCACCAGCACCAGCCCGAGCCAGAATGTGATGCGGAGCAGAAAACGCATCGTGCGACCTTGCGTGTTAGATCCAGCCGGCGGCACCCCCGCGGGCCTTCGACCTAGCACCCCTCGATAAATCGCAAGTGATTGCGTTGAGCTTAATTCGGCGAAAATTTGTGTGAGATTTGAACGAATCGAAAGGCTCGTAAATTTTCGATTGATGCCGGCTCGCGATCGCCCGTTTGCGCCCTTCCACCAATTCGAAACCATAAGGCGAGGGGGGCGGAAACCCCGCGTTCACCATCCGCGCGAATGAAACCGTCAAATCGCGTAAAATTTCCCACGATCACACGGTGTTCTGCCGCACGCGCCACCGCCTTAGCGTTCGTTTAATGTCACTCTGACACGGTGGCTCAACGATAAGGAGGCGTTCCGGCGCGTCTTTTCGATGCATGAGCCGAAGCGCGAGACCCGTGACAGTTTTGAGTATCATCCGCGATTGTCTCGATGCGCTGTTGCATCCCTCGGCGCGTTATGACGCGCTGACGCGGGCACGCCATCGGGCTTTCATGGCCCCCAGGCTCCTCGGCAGCCTCGCCGCCTTTGCCGCATTCCCGATCTATCTCGCCATGCGCGGCGCACCCAGCGCGATCGAGGTCGCGGCTTTCGCCTGGCTGATCGCGCCAATCCTTCTGTCGTGGTTCCTTTCGCGCACCGGCCGCTATGAAGGCGCCCATGTGCTGTCGTCGCTGGCGCTCGCCGGACTGATCATGGCCGTGGCGGTAACCACGGGCGGCATCGAATCGTTTGCCGCAGTCTGGCTGGTCGTCGTTCCCTTGGAGGCTGCGCTGTCGGCCTCGCGCCGGGTAGCTGCCTTTGCCTCGGTGCTGGCGCTGTCCTGTGCGGCGCTCTTGATCCTGTCCGGTCATCTCGACTGGTTGCCGCTCGACCAGGCCAATGCGGCCGAACGCGGCATGTTCACCGCATTCGGCGTTGCGTCGGCGACGCTCTATGCGGCGGGTCTCGCTTTCGGCGCTGAATCGCTAGCCCGCACCAGCGTTGCGCTGCTGTCGCGCGAAGAGGAGCGCTACCGCCTGCTGGCGCGCAACATGAGCGACGTCATCTCGCGGCATCAGCGCAACGGCGCAGTCCAGTTCATCTCGCCCGCGGTCGAAGCCATGCTCGGCCTGCCGGTCGCCCAGCTTACTGGTCACGGCCTGTTCGACCGCGTCCATGTCGCCGACCGCCCGGCCTACCTCACTGCGCTGTCGGACGCCGCGCGCGGCGACGTGCGCAGCGCCGAATTCCGGCTGCGGCGGGAGATCGGCGGCAGCGAGCGCGGCCAGGTCGATTTCATCTGGGTCGAGATGCGCTGCCGGCCGCTTGACCAGGACTTGGTTGACAAGGACTTGGTCGACCAGGATTTGGGCCGCGGCGTGACGCGCGAACCCGAGGTCGTCGCAGTGATGCGCGACATCACCGATCGCAAGATGCAGGAGCAGGCGCTCGATCAGGCCCGCAGCGCCGCGGAGGCGGCCGATGCCGCCAAGACGCGCTTCCTCGCCACCATGAGCCACGAGCTGCGCACGCCGCTCAACGCCATCATCGGCTTCTCCGAGATGATCGCGCAGGAACAGACCCTGATGTTAGGGGCGGCCCAGCGCAAGGAATACGCAGAGCTCATCAACGCTTCCGGCCAGCATCTGTTGTCGGTCGTCAACGGCATCCTCGACATGTCGAAGATGGAATCCGGCAAGTTCGAGATTTCGCCGGAACCGTTCGCGCCGCGCGCTGCGTTGTTGCATTGCTGCAATCTGCTCGCGCTGAAGGCGCGCGAGAACGGCATCGATCTCATCACCGATGCGCCGCAGGATCTGCCGGTGATGATCGGCGATCCGCGCGCCTTCAAGCAGATCGTGCTCAACCTCGTTTCGAACGCGATCAAGTTCACCGAGCGCGGAGGGCAGGTCACTGTTGCCGCCACGGTTTCGCCATCGCACCTCTTCCTTCGCATCAGTGACACCGGAGTCGGCATCGCGCCCGACGACTTGAAACGGATTGGCGCGCCGTTCTTCCAGGCCGGCAAGACCTATCAGCGTCGCCACGAAGGCACGGGTCTCGGATTGTCGATCGTGAAGAGCATCGTCGCCTTGCATCTCGGCGAGTTGACGATACAAAGCAAGCTCGGAGAGGGGACGGCCGTCACCATCAAGTTGCCGCTCGTCTGCGCGCCGTCACAAGGACGGCAAGCCGAAAGCAAGATTGCGACGCTGATGCCGCCGCCGCGCCATGATGTTCAGGACCAACCGGCTTTGGTGAAGAAAAGTGCCTAGAAAGTCTGCAAGGGACGAGGATGCTCCGCGCCGCCGTGGCGCCAAGGCGGCGGTCGTCGACGTCGAGACCGAGCGCAATCTCGCGATGCGGATCCTGCTGCACAGCCCCAAGGATACGCTCGCCGGCCTCGTGGCCTTTGCCGCGGTCAGTGCCATCGTCGCCAACGCGCTGTTCCTGCAAACCGGCCGCCATCCGGCTCCGATGTTCGGCACCGTGATCAATTTGCCGGCGCCGTCGGCCGCTGCATTGTCGAACCCGTTGCCGCGGCCGCGCCCGCTCGCGGCCGATTCACTGCCGCTCGAGCCGAAGCCGATGGAGTTCCGGGTCGCTGAGCCCAAGGCGGCAGAGAAGCCGCCGGCGCCCGAGAAGGCACCCGAGGCAACGGCCTCGACCTCGAGGTCTGCCGATCCTCTGACCAATCTCGTCAAGGCCACGGCGACGACGTCTCCGTCGCAGTCCGTCGTCGTCGCGCGACCGCCGGCGCCGATCCCGGCGCAGCAGAGCCCCGCAATGCGCCGCGTCGCCGCCGTGCAGCGCGCGCTCTCCGAATATGGCTACGGGCAATTGAAGGTGACCGGCTCGATCTCCGGCGAAACCCAGGCCGCGATCCAGAAATTCGAACGCGAGCACAAGATGCCGGTGACCGGTCAGGTGTCCGACCGGCTGTTGCGCGAGCTCGCGGCGGTGATCGGACATCCGGTCGAATAATCGCCGTCGCTTGCCGCTGACACTGGTGCTGCTTCCGCGGCTGGCCTATCGTCCTGTCCATGCGATTGAAATCGAACATATGGGTGGCAGCGTACTTGCGCCGCTGCCAGACCGAGGGCGTGTTCGGCGCGGTACGCCGGCGCGGCGCCGAGGAGGCCGGCGCGGTGTTCGTCAAGGTGTCGCTGCTTGACGGCAATGCGATGCTGTACGTGCCCGCGCCCCAGACCGTTTACCACGATGGCCGGCCGGTCGACCGCTTCTTCGTGCCGATGGCGCCGCAGCCTTTGCCGGAGCCTGCGGTCGAGGAACGGATCACCAAGGAAATCCGCTTCGATCCCGACGCCTGGATCGTCGAGACGGAGGATCGCGCCGGGCGGCATTTCCTGGAACTGGCGCGCGCGTGAAGATTAGAGTGTGACGACAGCCGGGGGTCACCTCTCCCTATGGGAGAGGTGACCCCCGGCTCGTACTGATTCAACCTAACCCGTCCCTCGCTAGCGCTCCGATCCGCCGGTGCCTGTCCGCATCGGCGGGATCGCGCCGGGCTGCACCGCGGGCCGCGGCTGGCTCGCGCCGCTGCGCGCACGCTGGCGTTCGCCGTCGTAGAGTGACGACTGATATTTTGCCCGCGTCACCGCGAGCGTCGAGCCGCGCCAGGCGGCGAGCATCACAAGTGCCGAGCGATCGCTGAGGCGGTCATAGAGCCGCGACAGCCGGTAGACGGTATTCACCGAGGTCCCGATCTCCGGCTTGAAGAACAGGAGGATGCGCTGGAAGTTGGGGCTCGGCATGTCGAGCGCGCGCGCGGCGACCGCAAGCGCTTCCCCGCCGGCATCATCCACGATCTGCGCGGCAACGCGCGAGGGCAGGATCAGGCTCTCGCCGAGTTCCAGCGTGAAGCTCTCGGTGTCCTCGGCATAGGCCGCCCACTCCAGCGTCTGGATGGCGCGCGTGGCGCGGGCGGTCGGAATGCGGGGCGCAGCCTTCAGGGGAGTCTGCGCGAGATTGTGCAGGATCAGTGCGCGCTCCGAGGCCGTGGCGCGGAAGAACATGTCGTGGATCTCGGCGGCGTCCTTTGGTTGCATCGCCATGTTCGCGGACATCCGCAGCTCCGCATCTGTCTCTTATACACATCTGAC
>NZ_JBBIAM010000062.1:0-55289 GCF_054185185.1 Bradyrhizobium sp. UFLA05-153 | reverse complement strand
GTCGTGATCTCCCGCGAGGTCGTGGAAGGCACGGCGCGCCCGCTCTACATCTACGCCGATCGCTCCGATCGCGCGGTGGAAAGCAGCGCCGTGGCGTGCTGACACGGCTGAATCAGACGAAGGCTGCCTTTGAACATCCGATGGAGTTTTCTAGTGATCAAGATCATCGCCGTGCTCTGCAGTCTTTCGTCTCCGGTAAGTTGCCACGAGCAGACCGTCACCACTTCGGACTTCGCTGAGGTCTCAATGCAGTCCTGCCTGATGGGCGCGCCGCAGCTCGCTGCGTGGATGAATGAGCATCCGACCGAACGTCTTGCGGCGTGGCGCTGCGTGATCGGTCAGAAGGAGGGCAGGGGAGCTTAGGGAACATCCTGCAGCGCAGCTAAATGCCGCGATGGGCCGGAGCTGCCATGTCGGTCCATCGATCTGCCATCGAACTTCGACTGAACATGCAGGAGCTGGCGGCTCATCGGAATGCAGCACGAACCTCATCGATGGCCAGCCTTGAATTCTGCAGTGGGGGAAATGCCCGGAAGAAGGGTTATATCTCCGCGTGCAGCCGTTCGGCGAACTCTACTCCCATCTCCCTATTGATGTAGAGATCCTTCTCGCCCCAGATAATCTTCACGGGCGTCTGGAGCCGGGCAAGTTTCGATTCGAAGTGATCCTGGTCTCGCGTAAAGTGCGAGTAGTGGTGGGAGAACGCATCTGCCAATGTCATCGCTCCCTGGGTCCATCCTCGGAACATGTCGTCCTTGAACCCACGCGCAACTTTAAAATGCTCTTCCTCGGGCAAACCTCTGCAGGATTTCGTCGCGATTGCTGTTCAGGTTGTCGCGGACCTGATCCAGGCACGACCGCGGTCATTCCGCCTGCACCTGGACCGGCGCGCCCGGGCCGTCGACCTTACCGGGCGCAATCACCAGATAGCGGCGCTGGACCTTGTCATCACCACGCACGAGCTGCCGGATCGGTCCGATCGCAGTGACGACCGCCGCGCCCGCCGGATTGGTCATGAAGCCCTGTAGAGGCTGCAGCGCGCCGCCGCCCGACGCCTCGCTCGCCAGCGCCAGCACGTAGGGCTTGCCCGGCTCGAGCCCGGTGACCGAAGCCTCGAGCACTTGCACCAGGCCTTGGTCGGAGAGCGAGACGCTGGTGGGCGCCTTGTCCACTTTCTGCCCGGGTGGCGCGAGCCACAGCTGCGTCGACATCCCGGCTACGCCGAGTGGCTGCAAGTTCTCCGTTCCCGCGCGATCAAGGGCCGCAGGCATCATCGTCATCGCGGCGTTGTCGTTCACACTCATCACCGAGCTGGCATTCGGCACATAGACCACCGCCTGCGCCGCCTGTCCGATCGGGCTGGTCGCGATCACCGTGTTCGTCAGCGTATCGATCGCGGCGATGCGGTCCTCGTTCTCGAGGCCGACATAGACCCGCGTGCCGTCACCGGACGGCCAGATGCCATGGGGCAGCTGACCGACCGGAATGGTTGCCACCTTCGAGAAATCGCTGGTGCGATAAACCTGGACCTCGTTGAGGCCGCCGATCGTGACATAGGCGAACATACCGTTGGCGTTGCGCACGATGTTGACGTGGTTTGTGATCGGACCGGTGTCGATCGTCTTCAAGAGCGCGAATGGCGGCTGGGCATCGAACACCTGGACCTTGCCGGTGTCCTTCAACGTGAACCAAACCTGGGCACCATCCGGCGTGGCAGCAATGTTCGGACAGAACGGACTCGCCTGCGGGACCTTGCCGACGATCTTGTGATCGGCGACGGTGATAACTGCGGTCTCGGGCGTGAACGACGAGCAGACATAGCCGTACTTCCCGTCCGGCGAAAAGATCGTCATGCCCGGTCCGTTTGCCACGACGATCCGCGTCTTTTCCTGGTAGGTCGTGCCGTCGAGTACGGCGACATAGTTCTCGCCCCGCACCACCACCCAGACTTCATTGCCGTCCGGCGTGAAGAACGCCTCGTGCGGCGAGCGCCCGACGTAGGTGACGTGCTTGACGGTGTTGGTTGCGGTATCGATGAAATTCACGGCGTTCGAGCCGATTGCGACCACAGCAAGGGTGCGTTGATCGGGCGAAAAACCCAGGCCGTGCACCAGCAACTGGCCGCGATAGAGCGGACTGAAGCTCGCCGGCAGCGGCCCGCCGAGCCGGATAACGCCGAGCAGCTTGTTGTCGACAGGATCAGTGACCGAGACCGTGTTCGAAAACTGCTCGGCGGCGTAGACGCGATCGCGGTGGCTGATCGGGATGTCGGGATTGGAGGCAGCGCCCGGGACTTGTCCGGCACCGGCATATTGCGTACCCACGAGAACAGTCGATACCAGGAGGCCCCCCAGATAAGCGGCGCGTTTCATGTCACGGCTCCACGGTTCGATCGGTGGGTTTGGGCTGATCGACAGCGAGGCGCATCACCGCGATCTCCTGTTGTTGGGCCACGATGATCTCCTGGGCCAACCGTCTGATCTGCGGATTGCGCCCGTGGCGAAGCACGGCAAGCGCCATGTCGATCGCACCCTGATGATGAGGCACCATCATCGCCACGAAATCGGCATCAACGTCGCCGGCCGGCTTCACCGCCATATCGCCCATCATTCTTTTCATAGCGGTGACGTTCTCGGCCAGGAAAGCAGCTTCTGCACCAACATCGGAATTGGGCCTCGCGCAAATCTCCGGATGTGACGTCGGAAGCGATTGGGCGGATGCAAAGAAGATGGTTCCAACAGCGCACACGACCGCCAGCGTGGTCACCGTCGGCATGGCCGAACCGCGAGTGAGCGAATTCATCCCGACCTCCCGATCATGTTCATTTCCAGATCGTCACGGCGCGCAAGCCTGGCTCGGTGGCCATTCGGCGAAAACGTCCTTTAGTCAAGTTGCCGTCATGTAGAGTTAGGAGCGAACCGCCGGCGGTGCGACCGAGCAGCCAGTGCACCGGGCGCATCGGATCAGTTCCAGCACGTCATGCGTGACACGACCGGGATCGCGGCAGCGCCTGGCCAGATGCAAAAAGTCGGCGAGGAAGCTTCACTGCACCCCTCCCTGCAACACCAAAGCTAGTCCAATTCCTGGCGGTAAGAGGTCACGATTTCGTTTCATGGCACTTTTCGGACGGCTCGAGGCATCAGTTGGCGCCGGAATGAGTAGTTGTTACCCCTTGCTCATGCGCGTGAAACACGTCGTCGGTCCGAAGAGTATTCTGTAGGTCGCCTCTCGCGATGAGTAACCGATGAAATCTATCTCTCAATGGTTGGGGGACGGAAGCTTCGCGCGCCGCCCTTCCGTTTTTGACGATTCGAAGCAACATCGTTCGCAATCACGTCGAGAAATGCCTGCTCCGCGCGGCTGACGTATCGCTCCTTGTGTCGAAGGACGACGAAGCGGCGATGCAGAAGAGGAAATTTGACGGGAACGAGGTTGCCTGCCTTGATCGAATTCGCAACCACCAACCTGGATATCACGGCGACCCCGGCGCCAGCCTCGACCGCGGCACGAACGGCTTCATTCGATGGGAGCACCAGCGCGACGTCGAGATCTCTGCTCGTTAAGCCAAGGCCGGGCAGCGCAGCCTCGAAGACCGATCGCGTACCTGAGCCCGGCTCGCGCAACACCCAGGGTCCGCGCTTCAATTCCTGCGCCGATCGCGGCGTTTTTGCTGCCCAGGGATGGGTTAGCGGCGCAACTAGAATGAGTTCGTCCTCCGCAACCGGAGCCATGACGAGCGTTGGATCATCAATTGCCGCTTCGACCAAGCCGAGATCGGCGCTGCCTTCGCGAACCATGGCTGCGACATTTTCCGAGTTGCCAATCGTCGTGCTGACGATGACGCCCGGATACCGCAACCGGTAGCTCTGGATCGCCACGGGCAGCCAATAGTTCGCCACGGTTTGACTCGCGGCTAGCGCCAATGAGCCTCGCGTCAGGTCGGCCAGGTCGGTCAACACCTTCGCCGCGGCGGACGCACGGGCAAGCACCGCATTTGCTTCCTTCAGGAATAGCCGCCCCGCCTCGGTCAGCACAATCCTGCGACCGATCCGATCGAACAGCTTGGTCGCGTAGCGCTCTTCGAGCGCGGCGACTGCGGCGCTCGTCGCCGATTGGGTCAGATTAAGCTGTCGCGCGCCTCGAGTGACGTGCTCGCATTCAGCCACGGCAACGAAAATGCGAAGCTGCTCAAGGGTCATGCCGGCAATCCTGTTCCATCACCCAAATCACGGCTCATTCCGAACAAGCGCGATCTCGCGATCGAGAACACTATGTCTCTTGCCAAGGTGGCACTCTCGCCCGGTGGCCTCGCTGTGCAGGGAGTTTAATCGATTTTATCGATTGAAACATCATAAATTATTCGTTGGATCGATCACTGGTCATGCGCCATCTTCGCTCGCATCGAAGCCGGACGAAGGAAATCCTCGTCCAAGTCGGACCAACAACCAACGAGATTGACCAATGGATGCAATCAAGAAGCCCGAAGAAATCAACCAGCCGCGCCGGCGTTTTTTTGGCACCGCAGCTCTGACGATCGCTGCCACTCAGTTGGCCTTGAACAGCCTTGCGGAGGCGCAACCAAGCAAAGCGGAGCAGGCAGGTGCGCGCGCGATCAAACCGGGGACCAACACGTCGTATGGCCCTTTGAAGCAGATCGACGCCGGCCTTCTGAATGTCGGATACGCAGAAGCTGGTCCCGCCGACGGTGCACCGGTCGTTCTCCTGCATGGCTGGCCCTACGACATTCACAGCTTCGTAGATGTCGCGCCATTGCTGGCTCAGGTCGGCAACCGCGTGATCATCCCCTATTTGCGCGGCTATGGCACGACGCGCTTTCTTTCCAGCGAAACATTCCGGAACGGCCAGCAAGCGGCGGTCGCGACAGACATCATCGCTCTCTTGGACGCGCTCAAGATCGAGAAGGCGACCCTCGCCGGATTTGATTGGGGAGCGCGGACTGCCAACATCATCGCCGCGCTCTGGCCGGAGCGCTGCAAGGCCATGGTCTCCGTTAGTGGTTATCTGATCGGCACTCCGAACATGGTGCCGTTGCCGCCAAAAGCGGAACTCGCCTGGTGGTACCAATATTACTTTGCCACAGAAAATGGCCGGGCCGGCTACGACAAATACCGGCACGATTTTGCGAAGCTCATCTGGCGGCTCGCTTCGCCGAAATGGGACTTCGACGATGCCATATTCGATCGCAGCGCAGCGTCCCTGGATAATCCGGATCAAGTCGCCATCGCTGTCCACAATTATCGCTGGCGAATCGGCCTCGCCAAGGGCGAGCCCCAATACGACGATCTGGACAAGCGACTTGCGGACTCTCCCGTCATCACGGTGCCGACCATCACGATGGAGGGCGACGCCAATGGTGCGCCACATCCGGAACCGAGTTCCTACGCCAAGAAGTTTTCGGGCAAGTACCAGCACCGGACAATCAGGGGCGGCATCGGACACAATCTGCCGCAGGAAGCGCCGCAGGCCTTCGCCAAGGCAATCCTCGAGGTTGCCGAAATTTGATCGACGTAAGAGAGGACCTGCGGAGCGGTCATTTCCATCCCGCAGGGCATCGCCCCGAGTGCGATGAGCGGGGCCTGATCATTCAATGGTGCAGCGAAGGTCAGCCAATCGTCGCCACATGACCCAACAAATGGAGAATCGAAATGACCGTTGAAAAATCACGACACCCTGTTCTCGTCTTCGCAACAATGGCGCTCGGCATTGCGCTTGCCTCTTCCCCTGCTCTTGCAGCTCACCCAATGCACGCCGCGGCCAAGTCCCTGGTGCGCCCGTACGCGCAGGGTTACGGAATGAACAGCATGTCCGCGCCGCGCGCCGTTAGGCCGCAGCCTCAAAATCATGTCGATGATCCATGGGCAGACCTATGGTTGGGATGATGATGGTCGGCGGCGGCGAAATTCTCAACAAGTTCGATGGAATAAGACGCGTCGTGATACGTCTCACGCTCAATGCAACACCCACGAAGTTTGGAATGTATCGGCCATCATTTCAGGGCGTCCTGACGACGCTCTCCTGCAAGCTTCTGAGACCGGGTCTTGCCACGGCGATCTTCGGCGCGGCTGACGATGGGCTGCGGTGCAGTCTGGTGGATCAAGCCGCTCCGGAATCATTGAGGTCCATTGCGAACGGGATTCGCAGGCAGGCTCGTCCGATCTAACGCTGCGATCGTTCCGCCCCACATTCATCATCAGTACCAGCGTCAACTTCGGCGAGGCCAAAAAGGCCGACGCCTGCAAGATGCATCTAAACCGCAGAGAAGGTCTGCCTACGACCCCAATTTTCCCGAGTCTCAAAGAGACGACGCCGCTTTGGCGATGAATTCCGCAACGACATCGGGCTGAGAAAGCATCGGCACGTGCGAGCTTTCCAGGACGAGAGTCTCGGCACCCATTCGCTTCGCGGAATCGCGCTCGACTCCGGGAGGAATGGTCTCGTCTCGCGCTGCGACGATGTACCAGTTTGGCTTAGAGCGCCATGCTGCCTCGGTGACCTTGTCGCCGAAGCACTTCACTGCCAGCGGGCCTTGGGTCGCGTACACGATATCGGCCTCGTCCGACGGGATGTCCTGTACAAAGTGCTTGCGAACCCCCTCGGGAGTCAATGCGACATAGCCCTCGCCGTAAGGCTTGATTTCGGCTGCGCCCGGCGCGGGCGCATAGTCCTTCCACCAATCAGCGAACGACTGACCGCTATCCGGCGCGCCAGCCGCGACATAGACAAGACCCTTCACCTGAGCATGGTTGCCGGCTTCCGTGATGACGGCGCCGCCCCAGGAGTGACCGACCAGGAGAATCGGACCTTCCTGCATCCCGATGACTCGGTGAGCAGCGGTGACATCGTCAGCCAAGGAACTGAGGGGATTTTGAACGGCGATTGCCTTCAGCCCGCGCTTCGCGAGCAACGGAATGACCTTTGCCCAGCAGGAACCGTCGGCAAAAGCGCCATGCACAAGAACGATGTTTTTGATTGCCATGATACTACTCCTCCGCGTTGACCGTCATTTCCAAAGCATGCCGACCAATGTGGCGGTCGTGTACAGGTGCTATCGAACAGGAACGGGCATTCGGGCAGTTAAAAAAAGTAAAACGTCGCAGACCTGGTTCAGGCCGCCTAGTCCGGCGGCAGGCTCGGCCATGTCCGTAACGGGTCTTTCGCGACTGAGCGGGCAGTGCTCGCTACCAATCGATGTCCGCTTCGGCCCCGATAGCGCTCGCCTTTGTGCAGGCGCAGCAAATGACGC
Organism: Bradyrhizobium sp. UFLA05-153; assembly: GCF_054185185.1. Lineage (NCBI taxonomy): Bacteria > Pseudomonadati > Pseudomonadota > Alphaproteobacteria > Hyphomicrobiales > Nitrobacteraceae > Bradyrhizobium > Bradyrhizobium sp. UFLA05-153. The sequence goes on along the minus strand of NZ_JBBIAM010000062.1, from coordinate 48,025 downwards.
GAGGGGCCAGAAACGGACTCATGCGCTGCAAAAGATTCGAGACAAAAACTCGTTGTCAGTCCTGCAACCCGGCGAGCAGTGCCTTAGCTTCCTTTAAATCGAGGGTATCGAAGCCCTCCGTGAACCAGCCGTAGATCGGAGCAAGAAGTTCACGGGCCTTGTCCCGCTTCCCTTGATCGCGCCACAGCGGCGCCAAGCTCGTCGCCGCGCGCAGTTCGAGGGACTTTGCCTGCTGCACTCGCGCAGCCGCCCGTGACGCGCGCACCCTCTGGGACAGCTCCCCCTATCAGCGGATCGCCGCGTTGGCCTTTTCGGCGGCCGCGGTCATAGCGTCCTTTGCCGATCTCGTTCCAGAGACCACTTCATTGACGCCGATCATAAAGGCGTCCTGGATAGGTCTCGATTGCGGATGGAAAAGGATTGCCTTCGCGCGTTCGACATCGGCATTTTGCAAGTTGGTCAGCGCCGCCGCCGCGGCCTGCTGGCCGAATGTCTTCTTGAAGGGCTCGCTCGACCAAGCCGAGACGCGTGTTGTAGCAAGCCCCGCCGCGGCGGTCTGCAGTGAGATTGGCCTGCTTGTCGCCCACAGCAGGAACAAGAAAGCTGTCCGCTTACTTGGCGATTTAGAACTAATACAGGCCTGCCAGTGCGACATAAAGGGAACCGGTTGGCGGCCGGCGACGTGCGGGAAGGCTGCAAACTCAGCCTGCTTCGCGACGCGGCTCTTCGCCGGGTCGGAAATATCGCTGGCAAGAACGCTGCTATCGATCGCCATTGCCGTTTTGGCCTGAACGAAGTCGTTCAGCACTTGCTGCCATTCATAGCTGCCGACGCCGACGGGCCCGGCTTTTCCAAGGGTCTCCCCGAACATTGCGATAGCCGCAATCGCTTCGGGACTATCGAAAGCGGCTTTGTTATCCTTGACCATGTGCCCGCCGTAGGAGAATACGTAGCTCATGGCTGCGGGCGATGAATTACCGCCGGCCTGGGCCCGCATGGCAATCCCGGACATCTCATTGGTCTTGACAGCCTTAGCCGTCGCAAGCAGTTCCTCGAAAGTCTGAGGAACCGGTAGGTTCTTGGCTGCAAGCGCATCGCCGTTGATGAACAAGGTCACTGCCTCGGACGTAATCGGGAAGGCATAGCGTTCTCCATCCGACCACACGGGAAAGGCTCGGGCGGTCTTCAGGAGATCGTTCTCATCGTACCAGGCGAGATCGGTCAGCGACCTGTCGGAATAGTGGGCGTTCAGCGGCTCGAGCCAACCTGCGGAGATGCCTTGACCATAGGTCAGGAACATGAAGACGTCGGGCGTGTCGCTGCCGCGGGCGAGCTTGATCGGCAAGGCGCCCAGATACGTAGTTTCCGGCCGGAAGTCGGTGAGGACATTGATACCCGTTAGCTTCGTGAAATCGGGCAAAAGCGGAGTAATGGCGTTCGACCAAGGATGGACCGCGCCCGCGAGCGTGATCGTGTGCCCCGCAAATTGTTTCCAATCGATCGCAGCGTTGCCATAGCTCGCGGCGGCATCCTCCGCGAAGCTCCTTTGCGACAGCATTGCCAGGGCCGGCAAGACTACCCCCGCCGCGCCCAATCCCTTGACGAAGCTACGGCGGCTGGCTGGCAACCGACCGCTCAGTGATTTTTCACCTGGCGCCATGTTGGTGCTCCTGACCAAAGGCAGTCATCACGATACACACGGGCTGATCGAGAAGATGAACCGCAAGCCGAAGCGCAGAGAACCAAGAGCGGATCGTACCCGTTGCATTTCAAGAAGGCCCGTCCGTCCAACACTATCGATTTTTAAATCGCTTCATTTGGATGTCAAGAAAGGGTGCCTATCCACTTTAGGAAAGTCGCCGGTCGGCTGTGTAGCAGTCTTTCCGCTACTAGTGATCTCCCGCAATTTGAAGCCAGGACGATGTCGGGTTCGGGTTCACCTATGCAGACCAGCCTGCTACTATAACAGCATTCCTGTCGTGTCGCTGCCAGCAAAACGCCAGTCACGCGACCATCGAAGACCAAGACTAAATGTCTGTCCTTGCACCGGACCCGTCTTTGCGTAGCTTTGCTCGCCCGCTGGCGATCGCGGTGTTTTTGGTTCTATTAGCCGCGACCGGGTATTTCGGCATCCGAAATTGGCGCGAGCGGCAAGCGACGTTTCAGGTGCTCGCGCATAGCGGGCTAGTGCTCGATACGCTTGATCGGCTGCGGACGACAACCGCCGACCTAGAGACCGAAAGGCGCGGTTATCTGCAAACCCTCGACCCGGCATATCTCAAGGCCTACGGCGTCTCAGACGCCCGCGTGCGACGAGATGTTCAGGCACTCCAAGCCCTGGTGACGAACGATCCCTTGCAGAGCCTGCGCGCAGAACATCTGGCGCTGACTGTCTCAGCGATGCTGCGCGAGACTGACGACATGGTCAAGACGGCACGCACGTCGGGATTGGCGGCCCTGGCGATGATCCGCAACATGGACGAGATTCGCTCGCAAATTGACCAGATCGTGGATAACGAACGCTTTCTGCTGGTGGATCAGGAGGCGCGCGCCGGTTCGCTCGAACAACGCAAGACGTGGCTGATCGCAGCGGCCATCGTCATTGCCACTGCCCTGGCAGCGGCGGCATTGGTGTTCGCACGGCTCGAAGCAAGGCAGCGACGAAGAACAACCGACGAGAACGTCCGGCTTCACAAGGATCTCGAAGAGCGAAATAGGAAGATTCGACGTCTGTTCGACTCTGACATTATCGGGATCACGATTTTCGATCTCGAAGGCCGCATTCGTGATGCCAACGACGCGTTTCTCCGAATGGTGCGATACGACCGAGAGGATCTCGCCTCGGGTCGCCTGCACCGAACCAATCTGACGCCGCCTGAATGGCGCGACCGTGACGACCGTAACCTCGCGCAGCTGAAACTGACGGGGAGTGTCCCACAATTCGAGAAGGAGTATTTTCGGAAAGACGGTAGCCGCTTGCCCGTACTGATCGGCGCGGCGAGCTTCGAGGATGCTGAGAATCAAGGTGTCGCTTTCGTGCTCGATTTGACTGAGCGCAAACGTGCGGAGGAGGCGCTCCGTAAAAGCGAGCGAAGTTTGCGCTCAGCAATTGACGGGATACCGGGTTTCGTTGCGATCTTGGCCCCGAACGGTGACGTCGAAGCCGTGAACCGCCAAATCGTCGAGTATTGTGGCCGGTCGCTGGAAGGATTGAAGAACTGGAGCACAAGCGGGACGATTCATCCTGATGACCGTCCACATCTCGAGGAAGTTTTCACAAAATCAATCGCCACCGGTGTTCCCTATGAGACAGAAGCACGCTTGAGGCGCCTCGACGGCGAATATCGATGGTTTGACCACCGAGGCGTTCCGGTTTGGGATGAATCTGGGCGCATCACTCGTTGGTATGTTCTCCTGACGGACATCGAGGACCGCACGCAGGCGTTGGCGCGATTGCAGCAGATGCAATTGGATCTCGCCCACATAAACCGCGTGAGCATGATGGGAGAATTGGCAGCCTCGCTCTCTCACGAGATCGCGCAACCGATCGCCAGCGCGCGCAACAACGCCCGTGCGGCCCAGAATTTTCTGAAGATGAAGCCGCCGGACCTGAGCGAGGTCAGGGAAGCACTCTCCTGTATCGTTGGCGACGCTGATCGCGCCGGAGAAATCATCAATGGCATCCGAGCGCAAATCAAGAAAGCGCCACCGCGAAAGGAGCGTTTTGACCTCAATGCGGCAATCAATGAGGTGCTCAAATTAGCGCAGAGCGTAACCAACAGGAATGGTGTTTCGGTCCAGACCCGGCTTGCGGATGGATTGCTTCCGATTGAAGGGGATCGCGTTCAACTACAACAAGTCTTGCTGAACCTCATCCTGAATGCGGCTGAAGCAATGAGCTCGGTTGAAGAGGGAGCAAGAGAGCTGTTGATCAGCACCGTGCAGGAGCAAGCGGGCGCCGTAGTGGCCATGCGCGATTCCGGACCAGGCATTGATCCGGCGCATCTCGATCGGGTCTTCCACGCCTTCTACACCACGAAGTCCAGTGGAACAGGCATGGGGTTGTCGATTTGCCGCTCCATCATCCATGCTCATGGGGGCGAGCTGTGGGCGGAGGCGAACAAGCCTCGCGGCGCCGTATTTCGCTTCAGGTTGCCCGGCGCCGAAGCAGAGCCCATGAATCCTCCTCGGGCGATTCAACGGACCTGAGAGCCTCGCGAACGCATCGCGGGTTCCTCTTCCGGGCACCTAAAGCAGACGATCCCTGGTCCATCGAGGTCGGCTAGGGTCATTCGCGGCCGAAGCAATCCAGCACCTAATTCGGTCACGTCCGCTGTGCCGCCGAAAGCGAAGTAAGCTGGCATTCGCCAAGCTCGCATCAATCTGCATTTGGCTACCCGCCAATGAGTTCCGCGCCCTAGACAGGCGGCTGGAGCTCCGCGAAGACTTTCTTCAGTCTCGGCGCCGCAAAGTCGAGGAAAGCACGGACCTTGATCGGCAGAAACCGGTTGGCTGCGTACACGAGATTAACCGGCAGCGGTGCCGGCTGGAATTCGTCGAGCAAGCTCGTGAGGGCTCCGCGTTCAAGCGCGGTCTGGAAGTGATAGGTGAAGGCGGAGGTAATTCCGATGCTGGCGCACGCGGCGTCGCAGGCTGCCTCGGCGCTGCCGACCACGAGCCGCGCATGCACGGGCACGGCGACCGCCACTTTGTCCTTGAAGAATGTCCAGACATCAGGGGACATAAAGCCTGCATAAGTGATGCAGTCATGCCCGGCGAGATCGTCCGGCGTGCGCGGCGTTCCGTGGGCTACGAGATAGGCGGGACTGGCGCAAACCATGCGACGCATCGTACCTAGGCGTACCGCCATCAAGCTGCTGTCGGGAAGAGCGCCGATGCGGAGCCCGATGTCGATCTGCTCCTGAAACAGACTCTGCACGCGATCTGCGAGGAGAAGACTGGCCTTGATATCCGGGTAGGCCTTGAAGAAATCCGCCAGGATCGGGATGAGGTAAGCGCGGCCAAGTCCGACCGGGGCTGTCAAGATCAGCTCTCCGGTCGGAGCAGAATATTCACCGGAAGCGGTGCGCTCGGCCTCGGTCACATCAGCCAGAATCCGCTTGCACGCGGCAAAATAGGAGCTGCCTGAATCGGTCAGGACCAGCTTGCGGCTCGACCTGTTGAACAGCTTGGTCCGCAGATGGGACTCGAGCTCGGAGACCTTGCGGCTGACCGTTGCCAGTGGGGTTTTCAATTGCCGCGCCGTAGCCGACAGGCTGCCGGTTTCGACCACGGCCAGGAAGGTCGACATCGCATCCAGACGGTCCATCGGCTCCTCTTCCATATTTTGGAAGGATAGCTCTCAATTTTGCCAGATGGCGTCGGATTTCGGAAGGCCTTAGGTGTGGACGGCATAACGGAGAACGTCCATGAGCACCACCGACAAAGGCACCGCCCTCATCACCGGCGCATCGGCAGGTATCGGCGCTATCTACGCCGACCGTCTGGCCAAACGTGGTTACGACCTGATCCTGGTCGCCCGCGACAAGACCCGTCTCACCGGCCTCGCGCAGCGCTTGAGAAGCTCGACCGGCCGCTCCGTCGACACCCTCGCAGCCGACCTCAACGACAAGACGGATCTTGCCAAGGTCGAGGCGATCCTGCGCGCGAACGCGGACATCACGCTCCTGGTCAACAATGCAGGCGTCGGAGCCACGGCGCCACTGCTTAACGCCGACGTCGAGAAGATGGATGATATGATCCGCCTCAATGTCGGTGCGCTAACCCGATTGACCTATGCGGCGGCCCCGGGCTTCGTCACGCGCGGCAGGGGCACGATCATCAACATCTCGTCCATCGTAGCGATCTCACCTGAAACGCTTAATGGCGTTTATGGTGGAAGCAAAGCGTTTGTGCTGGCTTTCTCTCTCTCGCTGCACCACGAGCTCGCTGAAAAAGGCGTGCGCGTCCAGGCTGTCCTGCCCGGCGCAACCGCGACCGACTTCTGGGACGTCGCCGGCGTGCCGCTCCACCACCTCCCTGCCGCGATCGTGATGTCCGCCGGTGACATGGTCGACGCCGCATTGACCGGTCTTGACCAGGGCGAGGTCGTCACCATTCCGTCTCTCGCCGACAAGGTCGACTGGGACAGCTACGAGACCGCGCGCCGCACCATGTCCGGCAAGCTCTCAAGCGCGGTCCCGGCTCCCCGATACAGGGTCGGAGCGTTCGCCGCGTCGAAGGCTGCCGTAGCGTCGGCGAAGTGACTCAATCACTACCGTAAACCCATGGAAGTAGAACCAAAGGAGATGCAATCATGAAACGTTCAGTGTTGTTTGCCGCCATTTCCCTCGTCATAGCGAACGGAATCGATGTGGCTGCCGCTGCCGGGCTTCCGACCTATGAAACGACGGGCTTTCCGATCACCGCGCACCAGGTCTCCGTGACGGGCGCGGCACATGTTCAGGAGGCCCCCTCTGTGCCCACGCTGACGTTCGGTGGTATGCCCGCATCTCCCCACCAGATCGAGGTCTTGACGCCACGGAAAAAGGTCATCGGGAGCAAGCCGCAAAGCCGACAACAGACGGCCGAGGCTGCGCGCTAGAGCTGACCCGCTCGGCCGGGATTGGAAAGGAAAACCATGAACGGGCTACTGCTAGGTTCTCGATGCGCACGGCAGTTTGGAACGCTGGCGTAGCTCGGTTGAGGAATCTCGGCCGACCTAGACGAAGGGGCCTTTTCTTCAACCTTCAGACTGTGTCACGCGCTTTTTATCTGTTCGTTACCACCTGCGGGGGTTCAACGCCGGCGCTAAGGACACCAAGTCAATAGTAGGAATGACGACTGTAATTCAATAGGAGCTTACTATGGGTGAGGTTGTTCGATTTGTTTCAAAATCCGAGCGCGAGCGTATCCGCCTCATTCGAGAAGCTCGTGCGATATATGAAAGCGTCTTCCCGTCGGCTGCTCCCATCAACGAGCAGGGCGACCAAGGGCCGGCGGTTCACTCGGTTCGTGGCGGGGATCTGCTGTCGTGATCAAGATCATTGCCGTGCTCTGCAGTCTGTCGTCTCCGACAAATTGCTACGAGCAGACCGTCACCACCTCGAACTTCGCTAACGTCTCAGTGCAGTCGTGCCTGATGGGCGCACCGCAGCTTGCCGACTGGATGAAGGAGCATCCGGCCGAGCGCCTTGCCGGATGGCGGTGTGTGATCGGCAAACAGGGCGACCGGGGAGCGTAGGGTCAAAGCGGATCACGTCTCATAACGGATGTGATCGGATGCCCCGGCCTGCGCATTCGCTACGATTTGCTGAAATTTACATTGCTTCACTCGCCCCGATGTCCTTTGTCGGATACCAATTTGGCTCGCGGAGGCAGACAGCTTCGCAAGTGCTTGGCCTCGGCGCCCCGTCCCTTCGCCGTGGCTCCCCGCGGCCGGTCCTTCCCCTCCCGAGGACCGGCCGCCCTCTTCGCAGGGCCTGGATAAGTGACGGCGCCGGATCGGAGGGGCAAGGCGGCTCGTTGGATTGGAGAAGACCCAACCGCCGAGCACAAACCGGACGGAGATTTTGCTCCATGACCTATGATCATTTCTTTTCCGCCGCGCTTGCTCGCTTGCACGCCGAACGGCGCTACCGCGTGTTTGCGGATCTCGAGCGCATCGCCGGGCGCTTCCCGCATGCGACATGGCATTCGCCGGACGGCCCGCGGCCGGTCGTGATCTGGTGCTCGAACGACTACCTTGGCATGGGCCAGCATCCGAAGGTGATCGGCGCCATGGTCGAAACCGCGACCCGCATGGGTGCTGGCGCGGGCGGCACCCGAAACATTTCCGGTACCAACCATCCGCTGGTCGAGCTTGAGCGGGAGCTCGCTGACCTGCACAGCAAAGAAGCGGCGCTGGTCTTCACCTCGGGGTACGTGTCCAACGAGACCGGCATTGCGACCATTGCCAAGCTGCTCCCGAACTGTGTGATCCTGTCGGATGCCTGGAACCACAATTCGATGATCGAGGGCGTACGGCGTGCCGGCGTAGAAAAGAAGATCTGGCGCCACAACGACGTTGGCCATCTCGAAGAATTGCTGGCGGCGGAGGCACCTGAGCGGCCGAAGCTGATCGTGTTCGAGGCGCTCTACTCGATGGACGGCGACGTCGCGCCGGTGAGCCGCATCTGCGATCTCGCGGAGCGGTACGGCGCCGTGACCTATATCGATGAGGTCCATTCGGCTGGCATGTACGGTCAGCGTGGTTCCGGCATCGCCGCGCGGGAAGGGGCCTTGCACCGCATCGACGTGGTCGAGGGCACGCTGGCGAAGGCCTTCGGCGGCCTTGGCGGTTACATCGCGGCGAGCGCCGACATCATCGATGCGGTGCGCTCCTATGCGCCGGGCTTCATCTTCACCACCGCACTGCCGCCGGCGGTCTGCGCCGCTGCTACCGCGGCGATCCGGCACCTCAAGACTTCGCAATGGGAGCGCGACCGCCATCAGGACCGTGCCGCGCGGGTCAAGGCTGTGCTCAACGCAGCAGGTCTGCCGGTAATGCCCACTGAGACACACATTGTGCCTGTCATGGTGGGCGATCCGGAGAAGTGCAAGGAGGCGAGCGATCTCCTGCTCGCCGAGCACGGCATCTATGCCCAACCGATCAACTATCCGACCGTTCAGCGTGGCACCGAACGGCTGCGCATCACGCCGACGCCCTATCATGATGACGCACTGATCGATGCGCTCGCTGAAGCGCTGGTCGATGTATGGGAACGCCTTGGCTTGCCGCTCCGACACCGCGCGCTCGCGGCGGAGTGACTCCCCCTCCGGAAATTTCGCGAAGTGTCTGGGTTCAGCGCCTCAATTTCGCTGCGCGGTCCAGTAGCCCGAACATCGCGCGCTTCCTGAATAGCCACTCCATGTCCCGCGGCCAGAATTGCCCGAGAGCCTGCCTGCGCCGGAGGCGAATTTGTCCTGAACTGTCACTGACGCCCGGACTATGCCGGAACGCGCCACGTAGCCTCTGAACCTGACTAGATTCGGATGTGTCACTATTCCATCCGTGATGTTGACCGTGAAATCATAGGTCGCGTCGCAAGCGCCTCTTTGCGTCACGAAAATGAGGTCCCAGGATCCGTCGTATGCAGAGCGGGCTTGAGCGACGGAGACAAAGGCGACAAGGCAGCCCACGGCTGCCACGCAAGTGGAAAGCTTTTTCATTGTTTGCTCCAGGTTGTCATCACACACATGGTGCGCCGCATTGTATCGCGGCAGGTCCGAGTCGGATCAAAAGCGCTTGTTTGAAGACCGGCCAAGTCTCGGGTAGGCAGACCTAAACTTAGGTGTGCTCTTCCTAGCCAATGTACTGTACGCGATCGACCTCTGTGCAATGGCTTGCTTCTCCTCTCGTGCCTACGCTCTGGATGCTAATCGCCCGATCCATCGAGCGGCAAATCGAGGAATCACAGCGATGAGAATCATGGATGCAACTGCATTGTCAGGTTTGGCTCGCAGGACGGCTGAGTCAGCCTCCGACTTCGCCAGCGTCGTTCGCAACCTGATTCTGGACGTGCGCGACAGTTACCGGCCCGAGTTGCACTACATGCGCGGCCCTGGTCCGAAATGGCGCGCCAAGCATCAGCCCTGGCTGAAATTCGATTCTCCAGCGGTACCGCCAGGCGGGCAGCACCGCGTGTCGCTGTAGGTACGCCGCTGCGACGGCTCAGCCCCACTCGATAGTCAAGCAGAGGTCACGGAATCATGCTCATCTCGCGGGCCGGATCCTCGGAGCGCCCCCACATCTCCGATCCGACCTCGGCTCGCGCTCGTTGGGTGGAAATCCGAGGTTGGATGCTGCTCATTGGCGCGGCTCTTTGCATCGCATTGGTGGCTATGCTGAGCGGTTCGGCGCATGCCGGCGAAGACCGCAAATTGCCAATGAAGTTTAGCTGGGTCGCTTGCCAGCCGAATTGCCGGGGCTGGATCAGCGCTGTCGGCATCGTGACCGCCGCCAGTCCAAGAGATTTCGATGAATTCGCGCGCGGCCGACAGCTCGGCGGCGTGACCATCGTGCTGGATTCGAGCGGCGGTTCGGTCAACGACTCGATTGCGCTTGGACGGCGCTGGCGCAATCTCGGGCCGCTGACCACCGTCGGCGTCAGCGTTCAGACCAACACGGCGCAAAGCGATCCTGTCAACGTGACGCCCGTGGCCTATTGCGAGTCGATGTGCGTCTTCCTGCTTCTGTCGGGCAAGACGCGTTACGTGCCCGAGACCGCCCATGTTCGTGTGCATCAGATATGGATGGGCGACCGCGCCAATGACGCCAGGGCCGCGACCTACAGCGCAGATGATCTAACAATCGTGGAACGCGATATCGGGCGTCTCGCCAAATACGCCTTTGACATGGGCGGTGCGGGCGATCTGTTGTCGCTTTCGTTGAACGTGCCGCCCTGGGAGGATCTGCATGAGCTGTCACGGGACGAGTTGCGACTGACCAATCTCGTCAACACCGATATGGTTGATCAGCCGGGCAGCCCCAACGCAGCGGCGGGCGAGCTCAAGCTCAAACCAGTGCAAGAGCGCTTCGTAGGCGGTGCCGTTGCGACTGAAACATATTCGGAGGCGGCGAAATCGATCAACTCGGCTGAAGCTGCGGGGCGGATGGGCAGCGTGAGGGCGGCAGCTGTGGTGCCTGGAGCCCGCACACGTTAGTGAATCTTGATCACTTCCAGAGGAAGTCGCAACTCTGCGGCCCGCTCGTCGCGATCCTTTTTTCGGAACTCGTTCTCGCGCCGCTCGAAATCAACTAGCTCCTTGCGAGCCGCTTCAAGAAGGCGGTCACGTGGCGTGATTCCTGATTGATCGCGTTCCGTCATGGCTTGCCCCGTCTGCTTATGCCTAACCTAAGTCACAAGGTCGGGCCCGCAAAGGCTTCAGTGACGTAAGATTACGGATTTATGACGGCGATCAGCGGAAATGCTTGCCCTGTGCAGGGCCTTCGTTCGCGGTCCGTTCGATGGGATCATCCCCTTGAGAGGTCGAAGAAGTTTTGCCGGGATAGTGACTGCGGGCCTGGCGAGTTCGGATGTGTTCGGCGCGGTGCGCGATTAAAAGGGACGCCAGCGCGGCGGTGTCGGAGACTCCGGGGGCCGCGTCATCTCCTGCTACCGCAATCAGCCAGCCTCCCGGCACATCAAACCGCACTTCGACGACGGGTATCGCGAATTTCAGTCTCCGAAGGGGATTTCAGAAGTTTTTCGACGCAATCGGTGCAAGCCGAACATCGCCCGGACGCTAACCCGTTAGGAAGGATCGTGGGATCCGCAGAAAACGCCCTTGCTGGTGCCCTGCGTTGTTTGGGCTCCTGCGCTCAGAACCGCTCGAAGCCGAACGACGAGTTCGCAAGCTCGCTTGCCGTCCACGGCGATACTGCTGAGGATCTCTCGCACTTCTTCCAGGTCCGGCGGTTGAACACGCAACCATCGTGACCCAGCCTGTGCACCCATGACTATCGCCGCGATCGCGTCGATGATCTCGTGGAGCTCTGCATCAAAGGGACGCGCGGTATCCGGCGGCGTCTGCATGAGTGTTTCGTCTTCGCTTACCCTTTCCTCGAATGGCATGTCGCGTTGGACTATTGGTTGCGTGATAGTCATCGGCGTGCTCCGAAGTTTAGTCCTTGAACTGCCATTGGATGTCAGGTTGCGGTCGTTGCCTTGCTTGCGATCGCCTGCAATGCGGCAGCCATGGCGTTGACGGTCGTATCATTTGCACCGTCCACGCCATGGTGGTGCGCAAGAAACGCTGGATCGTTGTAAGACAACCACGTGGTGCCCGATGCGTCCTGCCAGACCAGGGTCTTCAGAGGCAGATCTATGCCGATCATCTGATTTGACTGCATCAGCGGCGTGCCGGTCTTTGCGTTGCCGAAGATCAAGAGTTCCGTGGGGCGCAGCGGGAGCCCCGCGGCGGTCGCGCCCGCGGCGTGATCAATATGGGCAAAGACGGTCATTCCCCTGGCGCGGACCTCGGCCTCGAACCGATTCATCGTTTCCTCGGGTCCGTTTCGACTTTCGATAGTAATCAATCCATTTGCGGTCATGGCGTTGCGGCCCAGAGAATGTTCGATGACTGACCCTATCCCCAGGGGCCGCATTTCGCCTTGAGCCAGTTCTGAAAAGTCCTGAAAAGCACTGCGCGGGAACCGCAGATTGTCCCGCAAAGCCGTCCGAAATGGCCTTAAAATGCCCGAAAGGAGCACGGATGCGGGGCCAGGACCGACAGCCCGTTTACAGGTCGGGCGCTTGGGAAATCGATCTCGCTCGCCGCGAGATGCGGTTGAACGGCGTTCCGACTGACCTTGGAAGTCGGGCGTTTGAAATTCTCGAGACGCTCGTCCAGTCGGCGGGCGAACTGATCGACAAGTATGATTTGATGAATCGTGTATGGCCGGGCGCAGCGGTTGAGGAAAATACGCTGCAAGCTCAAATCTCCGCCATACGCAAAGCGTTGGGTCCGGACAGGGGACTCCTGAAAACGATCGCGGGTCGCGGCTACCGATTGCTGGGAGATTGGGTCATTCAGCAGGAGGCCGTCACCGCGGTGGGCATGCCGGCTGCCGAACCAATTCAAAGCCATGTCACAAATCTCACGGCCCCAACCAATGCATTGATCGGCAGAGCGGCTGCCGAGATCCAGCTATCGGAGCTACTTTCGACCTATCGAATGGTCACCATGACGGGACCGGGAGGTATCGGAAAGAGTGTCCTCGCGCATGCGGTTGCGCGCAGTCTGCTCGCGACTTTCGGAGGCGATGGTTTGCTCGTGGAACTGGCCTCGCTATCGGACCCTGCGATGGTGCCGCTCGTGGTCGCGGCGGTTCTAGGCCTCAAGCAACGTGGCGACGAGGTATCCATCGAAACGATCACGCGTGAAATTGGTACAAAGAAACTTCTGCTTGTGCTGGATAATTGCGAGCATCTCATCGAAGGGGCTGCGCGGCTGGCGGAGGCGCTCGTACGTTCCTGTCCATATACAACGATACTGGCGACGAGCCGTGAGGTACTGCGCATCGATGGCGAGTACGTCTATCGCGTTCCTCCACTCGATATTCCGGGACAAGAGAGAGGTGGAGATCGCGATGTGCTCGGATACAGCGCAGCGCAGCTCCTGGTGGCGAGGACAAAGGCATTGAATGCCGACTTCTCGCCGAGCGCGGAAAACCTTCAACTAGTCGCGTCGATTTCGCGTCAGCTCGATGGCATCCCACTTGCCATCGAATTCGCGGCGGCCCGCATCGCAACGCTTGGATTGCAGCAGGTCGCGGCGCGCCTGCACGATCGCTTCAATCTCCTGACCAGCGGCTTTCGAACCGCTTTGCCGCGGCATCAGACCCTGCTTGCGACCCTCGACTGGAGTTATGAGTTGCTTTCGGAGACCGAGGCCCGGGTGCTGCGCCACCTCGCGGTCTTCAATGGCAATTTTTCCCTCGATGCTGCTGCCGCGGTGACGGCAGATATGGACGCGACGGCCGCAGACATGTTGGCAGGGCTGGTCGTTAAGTCGCTCGTCGCCGCCGACTTTCAAGCCGGGGACGATCACTATCGTCTCCTAGACACGACGCGCGCCTACGCGCTCGAGAAACTGCGGGCTGCGGGCGAGTATCAGGAAGCCGCACGTCGTCATGCGGAATATTTCCGGGCTGCCCTCCTTCAGGCCGAAGCTGAGAGTAATCCCTTGCCGCAAGCCGATTGGCAGAAGCGCTACGGCCGATATCTCGGCAATGTCCGTGCCGGCCTTGACTGGGCATTCTCTGCGGACGGCGATTTGCAGGTCGGCGCTGCGTTGACTGCCGCTCCAGTACCGTTATGGGTCCACCTGTCGCTGTTCGGCGAATGTCGCGAGCGCACCGAATTGGCGCTCGCGCGACTGGATGATGGCGCTACGGGCTCAACACGCCTGCGCATGCAGCTCTCGGCGGCGCTAGGCTGGTCGCTGACCTACAGCCAGGGACGTGCGAGAGAGACGGGTCCGGCACTAGCGATCACCCTCGAATTGGCGGAACGGCTCGACGACAAAGACTATCGCCTGCGTGCGCTGTGGGGCCTGTGTGTCGATCAGTTCAACAATGGCGAATTTCTCAAGGCGCTCGAATTCGCTCAGCGCTTCACCAGGGCGGCAGAGGAGTCGGCCGATCCGACCGACTCGATGCTGGGCGATCGCCTTCTCGCCGTGTCGCTGCACTTTCTCGGAAACCAGAAGGATGCCCGCAACCACATCGATCGAGTGGATGCGTCTCTCGATCGCCTGGTAGGAAGGCCCAGGATTTTCCCTCTCGATCTTCGCATCTCGACGCAATATTTCCGTGCCCGCATCCTGTGGCTGCAGGGTTTTGCGGGTCAGGCGCTACGGCTTGTCGAGCGCAACATCGAGGAGGGGCGCGCGAACGGCCACGCCTTGACTTTCTGTAGTGTGCTGGGACAGGCCGCGTGCCCGATCGCTTTTTGGGCCGGCGATCTCGACGCGGCGGAGCACTACGGTGACGTGCTGTTCGAGCACACCGAACGCCACGCGATACGACTATGGCGGCTTTGGGCTGGTTGTTTCAGGGGGATGGTCATGGCGAAGCGGGGTAACGTCGACGCCGGACTGGCGCTCTTGCGTAGTGAAATCGGTCGCGCGGGTGACGCCAGGCTCCTGCCGCGCTTCCTGCTTCCGCTGGGCGAACTCGCGGTCTGTCTCGGTGAAGCAAATGAAATCGATAACGGACTTGCAGCGGTCGATGAAGCCTTGGAGCGCTGCAAAGCCAGGCACGAAGAGTGGTACGTCCCGGAGTTATTGCGCATCAAAGGCGAACTGATGCTGAAGGGGTCACCACACCGATCCGCCTCGTCAGCAGAAGCATACTTCTCCGACGCGCTCCATCTGGCAAGGCAGCAGGGCGCGCTATTCTGGGAGTTGCGAAATGCAGTTAGGCTCGCGCGTCTCAGGGCGGCACAGGACAGGAAGGCCGAGGCGAGGCAAATCATTGCGCAGGTATGCGAGACGCGCGGAGACTGCCTCCAGATTGCCGACGCTCGCGAGGCGAGAGCGCTGCTTGATGGACTTGATGCCAAGTAATGATCGGGCAACTCGTCGGATTCGAGGTTTTCCGCTAAGCCTCGGAAAAAGTTCGCCCGACATGGAGCGGCTTCGCCGCTGAGCCAGACGCGCGCATTCGCGCGGTGAGGCGCTTCGAAGGGAATCGGAGATCGCCAGCTCTTTGGGGGAAAGCGGACTCTCGGCCGGACCCACAAGCTGGCATTCTCAGAGCACGGGACTGATAGCGCTCTCAAAAGAGAGTCAGCGTTGTTGTCCATCCGCAACAGCGTCACGCAGCAAGAGCCTTTGTAGCACCGGCAACTCGTTTCGACAGCAGCAAGCCGCGACCGTTCGCCGCACTCGATTTCGGTTGGACAGGGGCGTGTGATGGCGGCTTGAGCATGATCAGGCAAAGCACCGCCGTTTTGGGAAAGACGTCGAACCTGTTGAGCGGCTAAATTAGAACGCGCGCCGAACGCTCAACGAAATGCCCCTCAACGGCGAGGACAGGTCCATGAGCAGCAAGCCAGTCTTGCGCGATCGTTCGCAGAACAATCACCCAGACAGATCCCGGCCACAGCAGCGCGATATGCCGATCGGCGACTGTCCTCATGCCGATGCGGAAATGACACGCGTGCTCAAGACGGCGCCACTGCGCATGGCTTCAGACCCCTCCAGCGGCGTGATCACCTTCTGGAGGCACGATCCCTTGCACGACGTCGTCCGGCCCATGGCCGACCACGTCATCATGACGTTCCCCGCCGAGCCAGTGCAGTTCGAGCGCCGCGACGGGAACGTGTTCGTGCACGGAATGACGCGTCCCGGGACCGTGACGGTTATTCCGGCCGGTTCAACCTCACGATGGGACATCTACCAGCCTTTGAGTGTCCTTCAGCTCTATCTTCCGCAGGCAACGCTCAATCGCGTCGCCCACGAAGCCAGTACAACCGCCCCCGGCGAACTTGTGGAGCGAACTGCGCATCCCGACCCCATTACATCCCGCCTGCTCCTGAGCGCGGCCGACGCCCTGGAAGGCTGCGCTGCGCTGGACTCTTCTGGCTACGCGCCTGCTCACGGCGTATGGCGGCTCACCCGCAACGATCCAGCCGGTCATGGGCGGGCTGTCGCCCAAGGTGCTGGGTCGCGCCATCGAACGCCTGCGTTCGGACAGCGATGCGGACCTATCGCTTGCCGCGCTGGCTTCGGATGCAGGCCTGTCGCGCTTCCACTTCTGCCGCGCTTTCAAGGAAAGCACCGGGCTGTCGCCGCATGCCTGGCTGCGCCAGCACCGGCTCGAGCAAGCCATGAACATGCTGCGTGACACCGACGTGTCGGTCGTCTCGGTCGCAGCGGCGCTCGGTTATTCCTCCCAGACCGCCTTCGCCGCAGCGTTCAGAAAGCTGACCGGTGAAACGCCGAGCGACTGGCGAAGACGCATGCGGTGAACACCTTCTGCGCCGACGCTGGCCTGGCGAATGCCAAATGCGAGGTGCTTACAAAAAGGAACAGGAGATGAAAACATTTCTCAGCATCGGTGCGGGCCCGGGAATGGGCTTCGCGACCGCCGAACGCTTTGCCAGAGAGGGTTTCCAAGTGTTTTTGGCCGCTCGGAACGTCTCCAAGACGCAAGAGCTGGCCGAAAGGCTAGTAAAGAAAGGTTACAGGGCCAACGCTCGCAAAGCGGACGCAGGCGATCCGAAGAGCGTCGCGGAACTGATCGCTGAGGTTCAGAAGCAGCACGGCTCAATCGACGTCTTGCACTACAATGCCGCATCCGCGCGAAAGGCGACCCTCTCTGAACAGTCGCGCGACAGCTTCAACAGTGATCTTGCCGTGAACATCGGAGGGGCGCTTGTCGCCGCTCAGGCGGTCGCCCCGAAGATGGAGGATCAGAGGTCCGGTGCGATCCTGTTGACGGGTGGTGGCTTCGCGCTCGCTCCCAGCCCGGACTATCTCTCAGTCAGCATCGGCAAGGCCGGGATTCGTGCTTTGGCTCGCGGACTTTTTGAATCGTTCCGAGGAAAGGGAATTCACGTCGCGACGGTGACCGTCTGTACCTTTGTTTCCCCGGACTCGAAGGAGGCCTCATCGGTGGCCGAACAGTTCTGGCAGCTGTACAGCCAGCCGAAGGACTCCTGGACCGTCGAAGCGAGCTACCCCCCTGCGAGCGCATGACAGGAAGGCGATTCCAGGTGTTGCGACATCACCACCGTGGGGCCTGCAGGCAAAAAGGCCAACACATCGCGACGTAGGATCACGCGAGGAGCGGTCGCACAAGCCGGGATCATGCGGGCAACCCCGCGTTCCGAAGGCCCTCCAAAACAAGCGTCGAGTTTGTTTGGCCGCCCCGGGCGATCCAAGCAGATACCGTGAAGTCGGGGTCGACTTCGAGCAAATGCGCCGCCGCCTCGCGAGCTTCAGCATCACGTCCGAGATGGGCTAAAGCGGACGCGAGGCAACAGTGAGCCCCCGAAAAGGAGGGGCACTGACGAAGGGCTTTCTTCCCTGCGGCGATAGCCTCGTCAAAGCGACGGAGCTCAATCAAGGCCTGCCCCATACCAGCAAGCATCAGGTGCAGTCGCGGGTCTACTGGGCTCATGCGAATGGCCCGTTCAAAGCTGGGAATCGCTTCCTCGGGCAACCCTACAATTCTATAGACTTGGCCTCTGCAGCTCCATGCCACAAATGAATTTGGGTTGAGCGCAACCGCCCGGTCAGCCATTTCAATTTCACTTTCACGATCGCCGACAAAGTAGGCCGATGTCACCGCAGCCACTGCCACCGAATCCGGATCACCATCGTTGATGCTCAATGCCAACCGAAGAAGCCGAATTGCTTCCTCCCTGTCGAATTGAGGATCGACCGCATAGCCCAGAAGGACATTTTGCATGTGACCGGCACCTGCGAGGGCAGCGGCCAGGCTGCACCCAGGGTCCAGCTCCAAAGCGCGATGAGCCAATCTTATCGCCTCCGCCAACCCTTCACGGGTCGTCAGGTAGAATTGCGACATCGCTCGCAGATAAAAATCATAAGCGGTGAGGTTCTCCGGTCGTCGCCGCGCCGCCATTGCAATTTCTGTCTGTAGCAATCTTGGCTGAATGGCCGAGACAACGGCGACGGTGACTTCGTCCTGCAGAGCGAAGACGTCAGTCAGATCACGCTCGAACCTGTCCGCCCATAGGTGCGCGCCCGTCACCGCATCAATCAACTGGCCTGTGATGCGAACCTTCGCAGCCGCCTTGCGTACCGACCCCTCAAGGGTGTAGCGCACGCCGAGCCTGAGTCCGACCTCCTTTATGTCGACGGCTTGACCCTTGAAGGTGAAGCTCGAATTGCGGGCGATTACGAACAACCATTTGAAACGCGACAGCGCTGTGATGATTTCCTCGACCATCCCATCGGCAAAATACTCCTGCTCGGGATCGCCGCTCATGTTCGCGAACGGAAGCACCGCAACGGAAGGCCTGTCGGGCAGCGGAGGCGCGCTCTCAGCCTCGACGGCACGCGCTGGAGCAGCCTCACTCGTTTCAATCGACGCACCCACCTGATAGGCCCTAATTGGCTCTTGAATGTTCTTTACCTGTTGAACGCCGAGGTCCGTAAAGGTGATCGGCAGGACCTTGCGTACCTGATCGTACGTCGTGCCTGAGATGCACGCGCCTCCAGGCTTTGCAATGGACTGCAAACGAGCGGCGATGTTCACACCCTCCCCGAACAAGTCGCCGGCCCTGACCATTACGTCGCCAATATGAACCCCCATGCGGAAGGCGATGCGGCTATCAGGTGAGAGGCTGGCGTTAGCCTCTGCTAAGGCGACCTGCGCATCCACGGCACACTGGACGGCGTCCACTGCACTCCGAAATTCGGCGAGCACACTGTCACCCGCCGTGTTGGCTATGCGGCCCCTGTGCTCCCCAATGTGCCTGTCGAGGATCGCCCGGCGCTCAGTGAGTCCCTTGAGCGTCCCGACCTCAT
The DNA here is from genome assembly GCF_054185185.1 of Bradyrhizobium sp. UFLA05-153. Lineage (NCBI taxonomy): Bacteria > Pseudomonadati > Pseudomonadota > Alphaproteobacteria > Hyphomicrobiales > Nitrobacteraceae > Bradyrhizobium > Bradyrhizobium sp. UFLA05-153. The sequence goes on along the minus strand of NZ_JBBIAM010000062.1, from coordinate 28,978 downwards.
CGACACCCATTAGCCGGCTGTAGCCCTCCACGTCTGCCGCGAGGACAGCTACCAGCCTCCGGGTGACGTCCGTAAGGTCTGACATACCGGACCTCAATGCCACCTGTAGAGGCCAGTCTGGGGTGGCGAACGCACTTCCGTCAAGCGGCCGTAGTGATCCAAGCGTGCGGCATGTGCTGGCGGTGCGCCTCACAGGCTCTCGGTCACAACCGGACGGCCTATCCGCTTGCCCGCCTAGCGGAGGCGCGTGCGTTAGCAGCAATCGCTCTATAGTGACGGCAATCGCTCTGGCGCAGTCGCGGGTCAAGTTCGATAGATCATCACGGTGACACACCGGCTATGAGCGTGTCGCCGGTCTCTGGACACCTCAAACGCATTGACCGCGCTTCCCACGCGGGAAGCGCGGCCCGCCTAAGATCAAGCGCGAAGATCGAACGCAGGAGTTCTCAAAGATGAATGAGATGATCCGCAACGCTCAGGAGGAGATACACATGAGCCTGGACTACACCTCGAACTCCGTTAGACCGAGGCTCGACGAGTTGGTTCCGTCGCGCTACGCGCTGCAGATCGGCAACATCGACGTGCTGGTGGTCAGCGATGGCGTATTAACGCTGCCAGGCGCGATGTTGGCCCACAACGCCGACCCGGCTACCCGGGCGGCCTGGCTAAAGGACAATTTCCTGCCTCCGGACGCGTTGGATTGGGCGCTGAACGTGGTCGTGGTGCGCAGCGGGGGCCGGACCATCCTCGTCGACGCCGGGATGGGGGTGGAGTTCCCAGTGCCGAAGGCCGGACAGTTGGTCCACCGATTGGAGGCCGCCGGCATCGATCTTTCGTCCGTAACGGACGTGGTGCTGACCCACATGCACATGGACCATGTTGGCGGGCTGCTCGTCGACGGGGTGAAGGAGCGGCTGCGTCCGGATCTTCGGATCCATGTGGCCGCCGCCGAGGTCAAGTTCTGGGAATCGCCCGATTTTTCCCGCGTCTCCATGCCGCCGGGTTTCCCGGACGCGCTTCGCAAGACGGCCAAGCGGTTCTCGAACGAATACGGCAGCAAGTTTCACACGTTCGAGACGGAGTACGAGGTGGCGCCGGGGGTCGTCGTCTGTCGCACTGGCGGCCACACCCCCGGGCACAGCGTGGTCCGCCTGGCGTCCGGCGGCGACCGGCTGACATTCGCTGGCGACCTCGTGTTCGCGGTCGGATTCGAACACCCGGATTGGTACAACGGCTTCGAACATGACCCCGAGGAGGCGGCCCGCGTTCGTACCAGTCTTTTGCGGGAGCTGGCGGCGAACCGCGAACTGCTGGTGGCCACGCATATGCCGTTCCCGTCCGTCGGCCATGTCGCGGTCGCTGGCAACGCCTTTCGTTGGGTACCGGCCATCTGGGACTACTGACCGCTTGCTGGGCTAGGGCCGGACTACCAACTCAGAAGCCAAGCGAATCTAACGACAATGGAGGATCAAACATGAAGATCGTCGTGATCGGCGGCACCGGCCTGATCGGCTCGAAGACCGTCGCCATTCTGCGCCAGGGCGGCCACGAGGTCGTGGCTGCCTCGCCTCAAAGCGGTGTCAACACCATCACCGGCGAGGGGCTCAAGCAGGCGATGGCAGGCACACAGGTGGTGATCGACCTCGCCAATTCGCCCTCATTCGAAGACAAGGCGGTGCTGGAGTTCTTCTCGACCTCTGGCCGTAACCTGCTCGCAGCAGAATCCGCAGCGGGCGTCAGGCACCATGTCGCACTATCGATCGTCGCAACCGACCGGACAGACAATGGCTATTTCCGCGCCAAGGTCGCCCAGGAGAATCTGATCAAGTCATCCGGCGTCCCATACACGATCGTCCGCGCAACCCAGTTCATGGAATTTCTCCGCGGCATCGCCGATTCAAGTTCGGATGGAAACAAGGTCAGGCTCCCGCCGATCCTGTTCCAGCCGATCGCGGCGGACGACGTTGCTGCCAATGTTGCCGACGTGGCACTCGCGCCGCCGCGAAGCGGTATCGTGGAGATCGCCGGCCCGGAGCGAGCGCCGTTCAACGAAATCATTGCCCGCTACCTGAAGGCGGTTGGCGACCCGCGCGAGGTCGTGAGCGATCCCGAGGCCCGATACTGGGGCGGCCGGGTCGACGAGCACTCGCTAGTGCCATTGGGCGAGGCGCGCCTCGGCCGCATCGGTTTGGACGAATGGATCCGCCGCTCACAGGCAGCAGCCTGATACCGCATCGCAAGTAGGCCCGCTCTGCTACGAGCGGGCCTCGGGCGAGGAACGAAAGAGGCGACTATGACAAACAAACTCGTTGCGTTGATTCTGCTGTGCTTCATGACCGGCACTGCGGTGGCTGAGGAGGCTAAGGTCACGCCACTCATGTCCAAGGACCTTCCGGAAAGCCCCGGCAGGGAAGCCCTGATGATCACGGTCGAGCATGCGCCCGGCGGATCAAGCGCTGTTCACCGACACAATGCCCACGCGTTTGTTTACGTGCTGGAGGGCTCCGTCGTGATGCAAGTGAAGGGTGGACAACCGGTGACATTGACACCAGGACAGAGCTTCTATGAAGGCCCTGGCGACGTTCACGTCGTCGACCGGAACGCAAGCGACACAAAGCCAGCGAAATTCCTGGTGGTCTTGATCAAGGACAAGGGCGCGCCGGCGCTCGTGCCCGCACAATAGTTGTTACAACCCAAGCACCAAGCTGGCTGCAAATTGCGCTATTCAAGGGATCGACCCTATGACCACAGTCACCATCAAAGATTGCGTCCAAGGTCTTCTACATGACTGGGGGGCGGAGCCCGCCGAACCCATTGTTTCTCATCACGGCTGGCCGCTCAGTTCCGACAACTGGGAGGACCGTATGATCTTGTTCGGAGATGTATCATGATATTGGGTATGAGCTTGGCGACGTTCACGATGGTTCACGTGATCATCGGCCTGATTGCAATCGTGGCAGGCCTGGTCGTGATGTTCGGGATGCTCGGCTCGAAGCGGATGCCGGGTTTGACTGCGATCTTCCTAGGATTCACTATCCTGACGAGCGCTTCGGGGTTTCTGATCCCACCGCTGCTGTTCGAGAAGCTGTTGCCGTCCCATATGATAGGCATTTTTTCACTGGTTCTGCTGGCGATCGCCTGCTTTGCGCTTTACGGCATGAAGCTCGCCGGCGCCTGGCGCTGGATCTACGCGCTAACTGCTCTAGTCTCGCTCTACCTCAATGTATTCGTGCTGGTGATCCAGTCCTTCCTGAAAGTGCCGGCACTGCATGCGCTGGCGCCAAGCGTGCCCCCAGCCGAGCTACCGTTCGCCATCGTACAGGGCATCGTGTTGGTATTCTTCGTCGTCGTGATCATCGGCGTGATCCGGCGGTACTGGCCGACGCCTGCGTACGCTTGACATAGCGAGCGGCACGCCCTGGGAGCCGTCGTCGACCGTCTCTTTCTTAGCCCACCGGGTCGCCGCAAGGCGACGGCGCAGGTCGACGAGATCGGCTTCGGGAATATTCACGCAGAACGGACGGATCTCGTCGTTCGTTGCGGCCGGCGCCGGGCGTATCGCAAACATGTTGACGACGCCTGCAGCGGCAAGTCCCGTGGCCGCGCCGGCGAGCAGCTTGCGCCTCTCATGATCGATAGTCTCAGAGGTCGCGCTACGCAGCTCGCGGACAGTCTGGTGGTGATGACATACCTGGAGGGCGGCTCAAAGCGTAAACCTTCCATGACGGCAATTCCCCGAGCAGATTGTCATTCCGTGTCTTGCATGATGCTGAGCCTTGATCCCAACGGCCGCGCCGAATGCTCGTTTCAAGGTCGGATGGTCGATTTGTGCATGAAAGCGGCGCAGGACCGTGTCAGCATCCGCTGACGCTCCGAGGATAGCCAAGCTCAGCTCCACGCTGGTTCGCCGAAAGAAGCGGAAGGAAGCGGCGCCACGCTGGTTTGCAGCGAGCCGATCAGCTTCTCCGGCGATGGCAAGGACATTCAGCCTGTCGGCCTCCTCCAGCGTAATGGCAAGACGCAGAAGCGCCAGTTGCCACGCATGCAGCAGCTTGCTCTGTCGATCTGGCCCTTGCCCCGAGCTCACGGTGAGCCTCGACCGCACGCGACCTTGGCAACGCAGGCAGACATCACGCCTCAGCAGTCTCGATCAGATCTTCGTCGGCGATCGCGGTGAGCGCTCTGGCAAGCTCTGCCTTGGCGGGCTCGTCCAACTCCACGATCGGCAGCCGGGTGTAAGGCTCCATCAAGCCGAGCAGGCTCAGCGCATATTTGAGGGCGGCAGGGCGTTCTCTGGACAGACAGAACTCCAGCGACACAAGTCGCGTCTGCAGGTAATTCGCAGCTTGCAGCCGGCCCTGCCGACAGGTTGAGAAGATCGTCCGGCACAGATCCGGCGCGATATTCGATAGCTGTGAGATCGCGCCGTGCCCACCGCTCGCGATGAAGCCGAAGGCGGTCGCATCGTCACCCGATAACAGGCGGAAGCCGGGTGGCAAAACGCAATTCAGCCGCAACAGGCGAGCGATGTCGCCACTGCCATCTCTCAAGCCTGCGAATTGCCGGGATTCGGCAAAGCGCACGATGGTCTCGTCGGCGAGGGGACGAAGGGTGCGGGACGGTACGTCATGCAGGATGATGGGTAGCCCGGTTGAACTTGCGACGGCCTGGAAATGGGCGCGAATCCCCTCCTGCATAGGCTTGTTGTAGTAGGGCACAACCGAAAGCACAGCATCGGCGCCCGCTGCCTCTGCGCGCCGGGTCAGCTCGATAGCGCGGCTGGTCGCGTTCGAGCCGGCGCCGGCGATGATCCGCGTGCGGCCGCGTGCGACGTCAACTGCGGTGCGTATGATCAGTGCCTGCTCTGTCGGCGACAGCGTCGAGGCTTCGCCGGCGTCCTCGCAGACGACGAGCGCCGGAGCGCCGGCTGCAATCTGTCGCTCGCACTGCGCGGCGACGGCTTCGATATCGACCAGCCCTGCGGCGTTGAACGGGGTCGGCAGGTCGGGGATGTAGCCGGTGAGCCAGGCAGAGCGAGGGACAAGCATGGTCATGGGCCTCACGCCGCGTGTTCCATCTGAGCAAAGCCCTGCCGGTGCCCGGACAGCACCAGTCCCTGCTGGCATCTCACGCCCGCCTCGATCCGGAAGCCGAGCTGCACGAGCGACTTGCGAATCTTCAGCGCAAGGCCGCTTTCGCGCGATTTGATGAGGACAGCGATCGTCGCGGCGGCGCCCAGAGACGGGGCGATCTGGGCCAGTGCCAGCTCGAACTCCGCAAGCGAGGTCTCAACGTTGATGAGGCCGACCGCGCACCTCCCGTTGCGCAGGCGAAACATCGAGGGGAGTGCGATCCGGACAAGGCCACGCCGGCGCAAAGCCAGATACAATTCAGTGCTGCCTCGGCCAGCGACGATCGCGCGATTGAGGTTCGACAGGTGTGTGAGCGTGATCATGGTCTCGATGACCTGGTCGCACTCGGAGGGGGACGAATGAAGCTGGAGCATCAGCGTACTCCTTGGAAAGGTGCTCTGTCAGGCGACGCGTCGATCGATGCCGGCTTGCGGCTGCCGGCTCATATCGAGCTCAATCTCGCGCGTTAGTTCGACGATCGTCTCAAGATGCTGACTGTTCTCAAACAGCGCGTACTTGATGGCCTGTTCCCGGCTGACGAATAGCCCGCCATAGAGGCCGTTCTGTTCCTGGGCGACCCACTGGCCTCGGCGATTCCTGCCGATGAAGACGACGGTCGAGGGGGAGCTGCACGATGGGGGTTCGACGAGCTTCAAGTTGGTATTCCTTCTGATTGACGCGAGTGCGTCCGCCAGTTCGACGTTCCACGAATGTTGAGGGGAATGGCCGGTAGGCACTCTCGCTTGACTTGCCCGCTCAATATCCTGCTGGGCGAGTAGGTTTTCGAGAGTAGACGCGAGGCGTCCTCATAAGAGCGGCATAAAGATTTTCGTCGGCCTCAGTTCGATTTCGATCCGTGCCTAGGGCGGCGTTGCGCCGGCTATCGATGACCGGCTTCCTATGTGGCTGAGGACCGACGGGGAGGGCACCATGGAGCTCTCCGATGCGTGCACGGCACTCTCGCGGTCATTCTCGCCAGCCCCCGGAACATGCCTGCCAAAATGTTGATCGACATCCTTGTGCGGGAAGCCGCCAGGTTTGGGGGATGTCACTCATTCGGCTTCGGCGGGCAGAACGTCGTCATGACGCGTAAGCCGGCGTGAAACGCGACAATGAGCTCGGGGGCGTTCGCCACCAGGGGCCTAGCCCGACCGAACGGTTCTCCTGGCGGAAGCTTGTGCCTTTGCATGTTCCGGCGACAATTGTCGCGCGCCGGGCCCGGGATGCACGTGGACTGCCTTGGCCGTTAGCGGCTCTCTACATTCCGAGCATACCATCGCGGGGTCGAACATCTTTCCGCAGTTCTTGTGCTCGTGCAGCATCGGCCTTCCGCGCGAGTCGACCATGTGGATGTTACCCCAGTGCACGATCGACATGATGATCGGATAGAGGTCGAGGCCCTTCTGGGTCAGGATGTATTCGTAACGCTTTGGCGATTCCTGGTAGGGAATCCGGCGCAGCACGCCGAAGCGCACCAGCTTCTTCAGCCTGTCGGCGAGAAGATGCCGGGTAATTCCTAGCGACGCCTGAAATTCATCGAACCTGCGGATGCGCAGAAAGCATTCGCGCAGGATGAGCAGGCTCCAGCGGTCGCCGATCACTGCGACGGTACGGGCGACCGAACACGGTTCGTCCTCGAGCGCATCCCATTTCATCAATATCTCCAATGGTCTGCAAGCGAATTAGTCCGCTAAATTCTAAATCAGAACTGATCACATTTCAATGATCTACTGAAATTGTAGAGCTCGTCGTCCAAAGCGAGATTGACAGTTCTAAAAAAGAACTTTATCAACGGGGCACGATCAAATGCAGGTGACACGCGATCGCCGCACATCGAAAGGGAGGCGCATGCCATGGCTGCTCCGCTGAAGGTCGAATTCCATTTCGATTTTGGCAGTCCTAACGCCTATCTCGCCGAACTGGTGCTGCCGGAGATCGAGCGGAGGACCGGCGTGAAGTTCGACTACGTTCCCGTGTTGCTCGGCGGCATCTACAAGGCGACCGGCAACATGTCGCCCGCCCAGTCACTCCATGGCATCAAGAACAAGCCTGAATACAACGCGCTGGAAACCGAGCGCTTTCTGCGGCGCCACAACATCACGAAATTCAAGTCGAACCCGTTCTTCCCGGTGAACACGCTGACGCTGATGCGCGGCGTTGTCGCGGCTCAATTCGAGGGAATGTTCGAGCCCTATTTCCGCGCCGCCTATCACCACATGTGGGGCGAGCCCAAGAAGATGGACGATCCGCAGGTGTTCCGTGAGGCGTTCCTGTCCTCTGGCCTCGATATCGACCGCATCATCGCGCGCGCACAACAGGACGACGTCAAGAGAAAGCTGATCGAGAACACCAGCGACGCCGTGGCTCGCGGCTCGTTCGGATCGCCGACCTTCTACGTGGGAAGCGAGATTTTCTTTGGAAAGGACAAATTGCGCGAGGTGGAGGACGAGATCGTCGCGCAGCTGGCTACGGGACGGCGCAAGACCGCCTGATCCCGAACCGCACGCTCAGGCCCCAAGGGCCGTTGCAGGGAGGTTTCAGTGGTGGCTTCGACGCAGACGGCGGCAGAACATCTGGAAGGTTTGCCAAACCGGATCCACGAGGTGATCGACCGGTATGTCGATGCGACACCGGATCGGCTCGCGCTGATCGATGACAAGGCAAAATTGACGTATCGGGAGCTGGATCGAAGCGTGGGCGGTGTCGCGAAGGCACTGCAGGAGCTCGGTATCCGCGCCGGCGACCGCGTGATGATCGTCAGCGAAAACTCCATTTCGCTCGCCTGTCTGCTGCTCGCCGCAAGCCGGCTCGATGCCTGGGCGATCGTCGTCAATCCGCGGCTGTCGCCACGCGAGATTGACCAGATCAGGGATCACAGCGGCGCTCGTCGGGCCTACTTTACCTCCGATGTGTCGCAGGAAGCAGCCGACCACGCCGTGCGGTATGGTGCGTCCGTGCAAAACGTTGGTTCGCTCCGCGGTATCGGCGTGACCGCGCTGAACGAGGAGACTTCGGCGGAGCCAGTCGAGGCCGAAGGCTCGCACCAGGTTGCGGTTCTCATCTACACGTCGGGGACCACGGGCACGCCCAAGGGCGTGATGCTGACCCACCGCAATCTCCTGTTCAGCGCCAGGGGCACCGCGGGGTGGCGGAAGATGACATCGGCCGACGTGCAATACTGTGTGTTGCCGATCTCGCACATCGTCGGCATTTCGCTGCTCACCATGACTTTGATGTTCGGCGGCACGGTGCGCCTGGTCGCAAAGTATGATCCGGCCGCCCTCGTGAAGGCGATGGCGGAGGAGGGCATTACCATCCTCAATGGCGTGCCCGCGACCTACCAGCGTCTGCTCGAATACCGGCGCAATGCGGGGCTGCCGAAGTTCGATCGCGGTGCGCTTCGCCTGATCGCGGTGGCGGGAGCGCCGCTCGATCTCGAGCTCAAATCTCGTGTCGAGCAGGAACTCGGCCTGCCGCTCCTTAACGGTTATGGCATCACCGAGTGCTCGCCGGGCATTTCCGGCGTCCGGCCCGATAGCCCGAGGGCCGATCACGCAGTGGGAACGGTTCTCCCGGGCCTTGAGGCAAAGCTCGTCGCTCGGAACGGCAAGATTGTTGCCAATGGTGAGGTCGGCGAGCTCCATGTTCGTGGCCCGAATGTGATGCGCGGCTACTACCGCGCCCCTGACCTGACCGCGAAGGCGATCGATGCTGACGGTTGGTTTAACACTGGTGATCTCGCTCGCTTCGAGGGCGACTGCCTCTACATCGTCGGCCGAACCAAGGAGATGATCATCCGCTCCGGATTTAACGTCTATCCGGCCGAGATAGAGGCAGTGCTGAGTACGCACGATGCGGTGGTGCAGTGCGCCGTGGTCGGACGGCCAGTCGAGGGTAATGAAGAGGTCGTGGCCTTTGTGCAGCTAATCAAGGGGGCGACGGCCACCGCGCAGGACTTGATGGCTCACGTCGCCCCGCAACTCACCTCCTACAAGCGCCCATCGGAAATCATCCTGCTGGATGCGCTTCCAGCGACCTCGACGGGCAAGATCCTGAAGCACAAGCTGGCGGAGTCGCTGCGCAGTTAAGGGTAAGCACCAGCCCGACGCCGCATTCGAGAAGAGTTCGCTAAACCAGAGGCCGGAGAAAACCATGCAGAAGAGAAATGCAACAATTGCTGTCATCGGTGCCGGCGATTACATCGGCGGCGAGATCGCCAAGAAGTTTGCCTCCGAAGGCTTTACGATCTTCGCCGGCCGCCGCAATGGCGACAAGCTCGCGCCGCTGGTCAAGGAAGTCGAGGCCGCTGGCGGCAAGATCCACGCCCGCTCGCTCGACGCGCGCAAGGAGGAGGAGATCATCTCCTTCCTGAGCGATGCCGACAAGCATGCGCCGCTCGAGGTCTGCATCTTCAACATTGGCGCCAACGTCAACTTCCCGATCCTGGAGACCACCGAGCGCGTGTTCCGAAAGGTCTGGGAAATGGCCTGCTATTCCGGCTTCCTGGCCGGACGCGAAGCGGCGCGGCTGATGCTGCCGCGCGGCGGCGGCAACATCTTCTTCACCGGCGCCACCGCCTCCTTGCGCGGCGGCAGCGGCTATGCCGCCTTCGCCAGCGCCAAGTTCGGCCTGCGCGCCGTGGCGCAGGCGATGGCCCGCGAGTTGGGGCCAAAGAACATCCACGTCGCGCATCTCATCATCGACTCCGGCGTCGATACCGAATGGGTGCGGCAACGCCGCATCGAGGCGCTCGGTCCCGATGCGCTCGACAATCCCGATCTCCTGATGCCGCCGGCGTCGGTCGCGGCGTCCTACTGGCAGCTCTATCAGCAGCCGAAGAGTGCCTGGACCTTTGAGCTCGAAATCCGTCCCTTCGGCGAGAAGTGGTAGGAGCAGATCCAATGGAGCTCGCATTGTCACCGGAGGATGCGGCCTTCCGCGACGAGGTGCGTGCCTTCATCGCCCGGAATTATCCGGCGGAGATGCGCGTTCCGAATCCGGAGACCGACCTCTCCAAGGAGCAGATGCTGCTCTGGCATCGCATCCTGCACAGGAAGGGCTGGATCGCGCCGCTCTGGCCGAGGGAATATGGCGGACCCGGCTGGTCGATCACGCGCCGCTTCATCTTCGAGCAGGAGACGACACGGGCCGGCACGATGCCGCCGTTGGCGTTCAGCGTCACCATGGTCGGCCCCGTCATCTATACGTTCGGCAACGAGGCGCAGAAGAAGAAGTTTCTGCCACGCATCCTCTCCGGCGAGGACTGGTGGTGCCAGGGCTATTCCGAGCCGGGCTCCGGCTCCGACCTCGCCACCGTCCGCACCAAGGCGGTGCGCGACGGCGACCACTACATCGTCAACGGTCACAAGACCTGGACCACGCTGGCCCAGCACGCCGACTGGATCTTTTGTCTCGTCCGCACCGATCCCGCCGCGAAGCCGCAGTCGGGGATCTCGTTCCTGCTGATCGACATGAAGTCGCCCGGCGTTACGGTCCGGCCGATCATCACCATCGACGGCTCTCACGAGGTCAACGACGTCTTCCTGCAAGACGTCCATGTTCCCGTCGAGAACCTGATCGGCGAGGAGAACAAGGGGTGGAGCTACGCGAAGTTCCTGCTCGGCAATGAACGCACCAGCATGGCCGGGATCGGCCGCTCGACACGCTACATCCGTCGGCTGAAGCAAATCGTGAAAGCCGAGATCCCGGAGGACGATCCGGCCCACCTCGAATTCATCAGGGATATCGCCAGCGTCGAGCTCGACGTGCTGGCGCTGGAAGCGACCGAGCTTCGTGTCGTCGCCCAGATGGCCCGCGGCGTCGATCCGGGACCGGCGGCCTCGCTGTTCAAGATCCGCGGCACCGAGATCTTCCAGAACATCACCGAACTCACGCACCGCGCGATCGGCAACTACGGTCTTGCGATCCGCGAGCATCCGGTCAGCGCCAACCACTTCATGCCGGGCCCCGAATATGGCCACACGGCGTCGGAGAAATATCTCAATTCGCGCAAGCTCTCTATCTACGGCGGATCGAACGAGATCCAGCGCAACATCATCGCCAAAGCCGTGCTCGGTCTCTAGCCACAGCGTCACAAGAGGATCGGATGGATATCCAGTTCACGGAAGAGCAGGAATTGTTGCGATCCAGCGTCCAGCGGCTGCTGCGCGACCAGTATGACTTTGACGCGCGCCGCAAGATCGTCGCGAGCGAAGAAGGCATCAGCCGCAAGCAATGGGCTGACTTCGCCGAGCTCGGCGTGTTCGCTGCGCCGTTCTCCGAGGACGTCGGCGGTCTCGGCGGCGGGCCGCTGTCGACCATGATCATCATGCAGGAGTTCGGCCGCCACCTCGTGGTCGAGCCGTTCGTGGAAACGGTCGTGCTTGCAGGCGGCCTGATCGAGCAGACGGGATCCGACGCGCAGAAGCAGGGCTTTATCCCCGACATCATCGCGGGGACGAAAATCTGGGCTCTGGCCTGGGCCGAGACGGGCTCGCGCTTCGATCTGGCGGCGGTGACGACCACCGCGCGCCGCGACGGCGGCGACTACGTCCTGAGTGGCGAGAAAACAGCCGTCATCGCGGCACCCTGGGCGGACTATCTCATCGTCTCGGCCCGGATCTCAGGTGACCGCAATGATCGCGGCGGCATCAGCCTGTTCGTGATCGATCGCCGCGCGGCCAATCTGCATTTGCAGAGCTTCAAAACCATCGACGGCCGCCGCGCCGCTGAGGTCAGTTTGAATAATGTCCGAGGCGAGCTGCTTGGCAAGGAAGGCGAGGGCGTCGCCGCGCTGGAAGCCTGCCGTGACCGGGCGATCGGCGCGCTCTGTGCCGAAGCCGTCGGCGCGATCGGGGAGCTGAACTCGGCCACGCTGGACTATTCAAAGACGCGCAAGCAGTTCGGAACCACGATCGGTTCGTTTCAGGTGCTGCAGCACCGGATGGTCGACATGTTCATCGCGCATCAGGAGGCGCTTTCCCTGATGCAGCATCTCAATCTCAGCATCAGCGCGGGCGACGCTGGCGTGTCGCGGCTGGCGTCGGGCGCAAAATCAAAGATCGGTTATGCCGGCAGGTACGTCGCCGACCAGGCTGTGCAACTGCATGGCGGCATGGGCATGACCGACGAGCTCAATGTCGGCCACTACTTCAAGCGCATTTCCTCCATCAACATCCAGTTCGGCGATCCCGCCTATCACTTGCTGCGCTACACGCGGCTCGACACAGCGGCTTAAGCAGAGAGGCAAGCATGACAACTGATGCAATTATCGTTTCCACCGCGCGCACCGGTGTCGGCAAGGCCTATCGTGGCGCGCTCAACAACACCGACGGTCCGACCATGGCGGGCCATGTGATCGCGGAGGCGGTGAAGCGTGCCGGTATCGCGCCCGGCGAGGTCGAGGACGTGGTGATGGGCTGCGCCATGCAGCAGGGCACCATGGTGATGAACGTCGCCCGCAAGGGCGCGGTCCGTGCCGGCCTCCCCGTCACGGTTGCCGGCACCACCATCGATCGGCAATGCGCCTCCGGCCTGCAGGCGATCGCGGTTGCCGCGCGCTCTGTGATGCTCGACGGCGTCGAGATCGCGATTGGCGGCGGCATCGAGTCGATCAGTCTCGTGCAGAACGACCACATGAACAAGTTCCATGTCATCGACGCAGAACTGATGGCGATGAAGCCGGAAATGTACATGTCGATGCTGGAGACCGCGGAAGTCGTTGCCGAGCGCTACGGGATTGGCCGGGATAAGCAGGACGAGTACAGCCTCGAATGCCAGCGCCGGGTCGGCGCCGCCCTGCAGGACGGCCGCTTCAACGACGAGATCGTGCCGATCACCACCAAAATGGCCGTGGTTGACAAGGACAGCAAGGAGGTCAGCTATCAGCAGGTCACGCTCGCCAAAGACGAGGGCCCACGCCCCGATACGACTGCCGAAGGCTTGGCCAAGATCAAGCCGGTGTTCGAAGGCAAGACGATCAGCGCCGGCAATGCCAGCCAGCTCTCGGACGGCGCCTCGGCTTGCGTGATCATGAGCGACAAGATGGCGGCCAAGAAGGGCCTGAAGCCGCTCGGCATCTTCCGCGGCTTCGTCGCGGCCGGCGTCGAGCCGGACGAGATGGGCGTCGGCCCGGTCGCTGCGATCCCGCGGCTTCTGAAGCGCCACAATCTGAAGATCGACGACATCGATCTCTGGGAGCTCAACGAGGCCTATGCGGTGCAGGTGATCTATTGCCGCGACAAGCTCGGCATCGATCCGGACAAGCTCAATGTCAATGGCGGTTCGATCGCGATCGGTCATCCCTACGGCATGACCGGTTCGCGGCTCACCGGGCACCTCCTGATCGAGGGCCGGAGGCGCAAGGCGAAATACGGCGTGGTGACCATGTGCATCGGCGGCGGCATGGGCGCGGCCGGCCTGTTTGAAATCGTTCACTGATCCAAGGGCGGAGATCACACGTGAAGACGGCAATCACTGAACTATTCGGCATCCAGCATCCGATCATCCAGGGGGGCATGCACTATGTCGGCTTTGCCGAGCTTGCGGCAGCAGTCTCCAATGCTGGCGGTCTCGGTATCATCACCGGCCTGACCCAGAAAACCCCGGAACTGCTGGCGAAGGAGATCGCGCGCTGCCGCGACATGACCGACAAGCCGTTTGGCGTGAACCTGACCTTCCTGCCGAGCTTTACAGCGCCTCCTTATCCCGAATACATCGCTGCCATCAAAGAGGGAGGCGTCAAGGCCGTCGAGACCGCGGGCCGCAGCCCCGAGCAGTACATGCCGGGGCTGAAGGCAGCCGGCATCAAGGTGATCCACAAATGTACCTCGGTGCGGCATTCGCTCAAGGCTGAGAAGATCGGTTGCGATGCGGTGAGCGTTGACGGGTTCGAGTGCGGCGGTCACCCCGGCGAGGACGACATCCCGAACATGATCCTGCTGCCGCGCGCCGCGGATGAACTGAGGATCCCATTCGTGGCTTCAGGCGGCATGGCGGACGCGCGGAGCCTCGTCGCGGCGCTGTCGATGGGCGCGGCCGGGATGAACATGGGCACCCGCTTCGTCGTCACCAAGGAGGCGCCGGTCCACGACAATGTCAAACAGGCGTTGGTCAAGGCAACCGAGCTCGACACGGTGCTGGTCATGCGCGCGCTGCGCAACACCGAGCGCGTGCTCAAGAACAAGGGCGTCGATCAGTTGCTAGAGGTCGAACGGAAGAAGGGCGCAAGCCTGAAGATCGATGACATCCACGAGCAGGTTGCCGGGGTCTATCCCAAGGTCATGGTGAACGGCGAAATGGACGCGGGCGCCTGGAGCTGCGGGATGGTGGTCGGGCTGATCAACGACATACCGACGGTGAAGGAGCTGATCGACCGTATCATGACGGACGCCGAGCAGATCATACGCCAGCGCCTGACCGGCTTCCTTGACGGCAACATCGACGACGTACCGGCGCGCGCCGTCGCGTGAGGGCTCAGCGCGCCTTGCGGGAATGTCGAACAACAACATCGATGGGAGGGAAAGCATGCTTGTCGCGGGCAGTTATCAATACCCGACGATGGAGTCGGTGATTTACGGCAAGCCTGCAGCCGAGGCGCTGCGCGAGGAAGCGGAGCGGCTTGGCGCAAAGCGCGTCTACCTGATCGTCAGCCGCACCCTGAACAGCAAGACCGATGAAATCGAAAAGATCCGCAAGGCCCTGGGCGAGCGCCATGCGGAGACTTTCGACGGGGTCCCACAGCACACGACGCGCGAAGTGGTGGTACAGACTGCCAGGCGGGCGAAGGAGGCAAAGGCCGACCTCGTCGTTGCCATCGGCGGGGGCTCAGTGGTCGACGCGGCAAAGATCGTGCTGATGTGCATGGAGCACGAGATTTTTGAGCAAGCCGGGCTTGACGGCTTCGAGACCACGCCAGAGCGCCGCTTTGGTCAGTTTCGCACCCCCAAGGTGCGAATGATCGCCATCCCGAGCACGCTGTCCGGTGGCGAATACAATTCCGGAGCGCTGGTCACCGATACCCGCCGCAAGTTGAAGCAGATATTCAACCACCCCATGATGATGCCGCGCAGCATCATCCTCGACCCCGCTATGACCAAATATACGCCAGAGAAACTCTGGCTCGGCTCCGGCACACGCGCCATGGATCACGGGATCGAGG
The DNA here is from genome assembly GCF_054185185.1 of Bradyrhizobium sp. UFLA05-153. Lineage (NCBI taxonomy): Bacteria > Pseudomonadati > Pseudomonadota > Alphaproteobacteria > Hyphomicrobiales > Nitrobacteraceae > Bradyrhizobium > Bradyrhizobium sp. UFLA05-153. The sequence goes on along the minus strand of NZ_JBBIAM010000062.1, from coordinate 13,687 downwards.
CGATCTGTTCCAGTCGCCCCAACGTGCTCGTCGATGCCGTGTGTCAACAGGGACTACGCTTTCTGCATGATGGTCTCAGGCGCACCAGGAGCAATCCGAACGACAAAGCGGCACGACTGAACTGTCAATTGGGCTCGTGGCTGTCGGCCTTCGGATTGCAGGCGAGGGTGCCGATGGGCGCGAGCCACGCCATCGGGCATGTGCTCGGGGGCACCTGCGACGTGCCGCACTACTTCTGTACAGCAGTGATGATGCCGAGTGTTCTGCGCTACAACCGCCCCGCCACTGAAGCCGCTCAGATGGCGGTCGCCGCGGCGCTCGGCGCGCCGGGGCGTGACGCCAGCGAGGCGTTTGCGGAATTTGTCGCGGAGCTCGGCCTTCCCCGAACGCTCGCCGAGGTCGGCGTTGCCGAGGATCGCTTCGAACTGATCGCCAAGAACGCGATGCTTTCAATCTTTACGCGGGCGAACCCGCAGCCGATCCGCGAGCCCGGCGACATCGTCAAGATACTCAAGTTTGCCGCCTGACTTGGTCTGAGAATGAGCATCGCTCCCTGCTGGATGCAGGGCGCGCAAACTATGGAGGAATGCGCGATGTTTAGGGGCATCCGGCTGGTCTGTGCACTCTTGATTGCAATGTCGGTCCCTTGCTGGGCCGGCGACACGCCCGGCGTCACGGCGACGCAAATCAAGATCGGCGGCATATTTCCGTTGAGCGGACCGGCCTCCTCGATCGGCCAGGTCGGGCAGAGTGTGCGCGCTTATGTGCAATCGATCAACGATCGTGGTGGAATCAACGGACGCAAGATTGAATACGTGATGCTCGACGATGCTTACAGCCCGCCGAAGGCTTTTGAGCACGCGCGCCGGCTGGTGGAGAGCGACGAAGTCGCCTTCATGTTCAGCCAGCTCGGCACGTCGGGCAATTCCGCCGTAGCAAAATACCTCGCCGCGAGACGTGTGCCGACGATCGCGATCGTGACCGGCGCGAGCAAATTTACAAACGTCAAGGACTATCCGCTGACAACCACCGGACTTGTCAGCTATGACACTGAGGGAAAAATCTACGCAAAATATCTGCAGCGCGCCTTACCCATCGGGAAATACGCGATCCTGTTCCAGAACGACGATCTTGGTCGTGACTACGTGAACGCCTTCAAGACCGTGCTGGGCGCTGATTTCGACAAGCGCGTGGTGACCGCCAGCTACGAGGTGACGGAACCGACGGTCGACTCGCAGGTGGTCACGCTCAAGAGCGCAGGAGCGCAGGCGCTGTTCATTGCAGGTACGCCAAAATTTGCTGCGCAGGCGATCCGACGTGCGGCCGAGAGCGGATGGAAGCCAATAGTCTTGATCAACTTCCCCTCATCGACGATCGCAGGTACGCTGAAGCCGGCGGGATTGGAGAACTCGGTTGGCGTGATCGTCGGTACCCCGAACAAGGATCCAAGCGATCAGAAATGGGCCGATGATGAGGGAGTCAAGGCTTTTCGCGCCTTCTTCGAACGATACCTGGCTGGCTCCGATATTACCAACACCAGCTATCTGACTGGATACCAGCAGGGCATGGTGCTTGAGCAGATCCTCAAGCAATGCGGCGACGACCTTTCGCGTGAGAACATCATCAAGCAGGCCAAATCGCTGAAGAACCTCTTGCTGCCGACGGCGCTGCCCGGCGTTCGGATCAACACCAGCGCCGGCGACAACATGATCTGGACGCAACTGCAGCTTCAGCGATGGACGGGCACGGGCTGGGAGCAGTTCGGCGAAGTTCTCGACGGGCGTTCGGAGTAGGGTATCCGTCGTCTTGACACCCCAAGCGGCGACTTGTGGGGCAGCCGGTGGGTACAAGGTTCATCAGGAGCACTCCACGATGGCTGATTTGCGAATATTCTCTTATCTGCCGAACCCGCGCGTATGGAAAGCGACCATCGCGGCCCGGTTCTGCGCCGTGGATGTCGAGATCAGAGGAGCATCGGGCAAGGAGTTGAGGGACTGGCTGTGGGACTATGATGCGCGTCCCTTGGCCGAGCACGAACGTCAATCCCTGTCATCCCTTGCACGTACAGGGCGGGTCGGGTTGACCGGTGCGCAACTCTTCAAGACCGACGCCTTCCTCAAAGCGCAGCCGTTCGGCAATGTGCCCGCCGCTTTCGGGGCCGATGGAAAGATCGGCATCTTCGAATCGAACAGCATCATGCGGGCGGTCGCGCGCCTGGGTGAAGCGACATTCCCGCTTTACGGGCGTGATGCCTATGACGCCTCCAGGATCGACAGCTTTCTGGATGTCAGCCTCGTCTTCGCCAGGGATGCGCAGATTTATCTTCTCGCGCTGTCGGGCGGCACGGTCAATGCGGCGATACACGCCCGCGCCAAAGAGGCCTTCGCGATCTATGTCTCGGGGCTTGAGCAGGCGTTGTCTCCGCGACGGGAAACGCTAGTGGGAAATGGCATCACGCTGGCGGACATCTGCTTTGCCGCCGAACTTGCGCTGTTCATGAACGAGCACGCGCGGGCCGAGCAGTTGAGCGAGCACGGGCTGGACAGAATCCTGTATCCGGGGGTCCAAAACGACTACCCGCTGGCGTTCGCGCACTTCGCCCGGCTGGTCGATCACGAGCACTTCAGGCCGGACCTTAAGCCATATGTCGAGAAATTGCTGTCAAAGGCGGCGGCCTGAACATGAAAACTGTCCGCTCCAACCAGGAGGTTTGATCGCATGACCGCGCCCGCTTGCTTGATAACGGGCGTTGGACCCGGCACGGGTTCGGCGCTCGCCAGAAGATTTGCCGAGGGTGGCTACCGCGTGGCCCTTCTCGCCAGGAACGAGGAGCGTCTTGCCGTTCTTGAGAAGGAGCTGCCGAACACGAAGGGATATCGATGCGATGTATCGGATCCGGCGCAAATCGAAGCGGTAGCGACCTCCGTGGAACGCGATCTCGGCCAACCCGGCGTCGTCATTCACAATGCGGTTGGCGGAGCATTCGGCACGTTTCGCGAGATCGATCCGCAGATTCTCAATCGCAACTTCCAGGTCAACACGATGGGGCTGCTGTACCTGGCGAGGCGCTTTGCGCCGGCGATGGTCAGCTCCAGTAAGGGTGCCATCGTTGCCACGGGCAATACGTCAGCCTTGCGGGGCAAGCCAGGATTCGCCGGATTTGCGCCAACCAAGGCAGCGCAGCGGATCCTGGCCGAGGCAATGGCACGCGAGCTCGGTCCGCAAGGAGTGCATGTCGCCTACGTCGTCGTCGACGCGGTGATCGACTTGGACTGGACGAGGAAGCGCTATCCGGACCGGCCGGACGATTTCTTCATCAAACCGCGAGCAATCGCAGAGGAAATTTGGCACGTGGTTCACCAGGATCGCTGCGCATGGTCGTTCAATGTCGAGCTGCGGCCGTTTGGAGAAACATGGTAACCGCAACGCAGCCACAGCGGGCCTTCAAGAGTGGCGTTGTTCGGCTGTCATTGTGTTGTTGAAGGAAGTGATCTGGCGCAGTGCATTAGCTGTGGAGATCCGCGATGAGGTGCGAAGATGCGGAGGCATGCTGCTGTGATACAGAGACAGGATCTCGCGTTGGCATCGAGAGGTGGAGAGAAAGACCCGCTGCCGGCTGCGCTCGCTGATCGCGTAGTGGATGAAACGAGGTGAGCGTCGAATGCCACCTCGCAATTGAATCAGAACAATCGTTCAAGGGAGGTCACGATGGTTTTCGAGATCACGATCAACGAAGATCGCCATTCCATCGACGTCGACGGAGATACGCCTCTTCTCTGGGTGTTGCGCGATGTGCTCGGTATGACCGGCACGAAATTCGGTTGCGGCATGGCGCTGTGCGGCGCCTGCACGGTGCATATCAACGGCGAGGCCGTCCGTTCGTGTATCACCTCGATCGACAGCATTGGCGACGCGAAGGTCACCACGATCGAGGCGATCGGAAAGACACCGGCGGGCCAGAAAATCCAGGCTGCCTGGCTCAATCGAGAAGTGCCGCAATGCGGCTATTGCCAATCCGGCCAGATTATGTCGGCGTCCGCATTGCTTGCGAGCAATCCGCATCCGACGGATTCCGATATCGATGACGCGATGTCGGGTAATGTCTGCCGCTGTGGAACCTATGTGCGTATCCGCGAAGCAATCAAGCAAGCCGCGAAATCGGGAGGCTGACCATGGCGTTCGCGCACATTGACATAACCCAAGGTGATCTGTCGCGGCGAGGCTTTCTCCGCGCGAGCGCCGCAATGAGCGGCGGCCTCTTGCTGAGCCTGAGCCTGCCGTTCGCGAGCGGCGAGAGCGAGGCGGCGAGCTCCGACAACTTTGAGCCAAATGCCTTCATCCGGATCGGCGGCGACGGCCAGATTGTCTTGACGATGCCCTATGTCGAGATGGGGCAGGGCACTTACACCTCAATCCCGATGCTAATTGCCGAGGAGCTCGAGGTAGGCTTGAAGCAGATTCATCTTGAGCATGCCCCGCCAGATGAAAGGCTTTACGTGAACCCGCTGCTCGGTGTGCAGGCGACCGGCAACTCGAATGCGATAAGAGGCGCCTGGGAGCCCCTGCGCAAGGCTGGCGCGACCGCGAGGACAATGCTCATCGCGGCGGCGGCAAGGCGCTGGAACGTCGATCCGAGCTCCTGCCGGGCAGAAGACGGTGAAGTGCGCCATCAGGCGTCGGGACGCAGCCTCGGTTACGGCGCGCTTGCGGCCGATGCGGCGCATATGCAAGTGCCCGTGGCTGTGACGCTGAAGAATCCGGCGGATTTCAAGCTGATCGGCACACCGGCGAAGCGGCTCGATACGCCTGCCAAGATTAACGGTACCGCGATCTACGGCATCGACGCTCGGCCGCATGGGGTGAAGATCGCGACGCTGGTGCAATCGCCCGTGTTTGGCGGGCGGGTCAAGCGCGTGGATGATACTGCGGCCAAGGCGATCAACGGCGTCCGTCAGATTGTTCAGCTCGACGACGCCGTTGCGGTGGTGGCCGATCATATGGGTGCTGCCAAGAAAGGTCTGACGGCGCTCAAGATCGAGTGGGATGAAGGTCCACATGCCAACCTCTCGACTAGCGACATTGCGCGCGAGCTCGAAAGTGCGACAACGAAGCCAGGCGCGGTGGCGCAGACCATCGGGGACGCCGACAAGGCCATGGCAGGCGCCGCCACTAAGGTCGAGGCGATCTATCAGGTGCCGTTCCTGGCGCACGCTACGATGGAGCCGATGAATTGTACGGTACATCATCGTAAGGACGAGTGTGAGATCTGGATCGGCAGCCAGGCCGTTGCCCGCGTTCAGGCGATGGCCGCGAAAGCCGCTGGCCTGCCGCCAGAGAAAGTGATCGTCCACAATCACCTGATCGGCGGCGGCTTTGGCCGGCGGTTGGAAGCCGACGTCGCGGTCGGCGCCGTCGAAATCGCCAAACAGGTTGACGGGCCGGTGAAGGTCGTCTGGACTCGTGAGGAGGACATCCAGCACGACGCATATCGCCCTTACTGGTTCGACCGCATTTCCGCTGGGCTCGACGAGCGGGGCAGGCCAATCGCCTGGAATCACCGCCTTGCGGGTTCGTCCGTGGTTGCGCGATGGCTGCCGCCAGGCTTCAAGGATGGCCTTGATCCTGACTCGACGGAAGGCGCGATTGATTTGGTCTACGACCTACCGAACTTCCACGTCGAATATGCGCGCGTGGAGCCGCCAGGCATTGCGACTGGCTTCTGGCGCAGCGTCGGTCCGTCGCACAATGTGTTCGTGACCGAAAGCTTTATCGACGAAATGGCCGCCACGGCGAAACAGGACGCGGTCGCCTATCGCCGCGCGCTGCTCGACAAGTCGCCGCGCGCCAAGGCGGTGCTCGATCTTGCCGCGGAGAAGGCCGGCTGGGGACAGGCTTTGCCCAAGGGAAGCGGCCGCGGAGTCTCACTGCAGTTTGTGTTCGGCAGCTACATGGCCCAAGTTGCGGAGGTCGAGGTGTCGAAGGAGGGCACAGTCCGCGTTCGCCGCGTGGTCTGTGCGATGGATTGCGGTACCGTCGTCAATCCCGACACAGTGCAAGCTCAGATCCAGAGCGGAATCATCTTTGGTGTCACGGCGGCACTCCATGGCGAGATCACGCTCAAGAACGGCCGTGTCGAACAGACCAACTTCGACACCTACCAGATGCTGCGCATGAACGAGGCGCCGGAGATCGAGGTTCATGTCGTCGGGAGCTCGGAGCCACCGGGCGGAATGGGCGAGACGGGGACCTCGGCGATCGTCCCTGCCATCGCCAACGCGGTCTATGCGGCGACGGGCAAGCGGCTCCGCAAGATGCCGATCGATCCTGCATTGTTGAAGCAGGCGTGAGGTGCTGATGAATACGCTACTTGGCCCTGTAAGCGGGCCCGTGGCGGCTTGGGACAGTGCATCGAAATGCACTCTCGATAGCGGAATTTCGGAAAGAGACCGGCGGACTGAGCGTTAAGCCTCGTGAAAAGAACCACACCTGCTGGCGCGGTGTGCAAACGATAGTCTCGCCGGCTTGAGCCGACGTGAATATCCTATCGACTTGAGCCTTATGCATCCTGCATGCAGAGACACGTGGCATTTCAAAACGCAGCTCAATTGAGAGATGTCAGTCGCGCATAGCTCTAACCGATGGCTCGATCGTAAGGCGATAGGCAACCAGCTTGCTACCGTCGAAAACCTCGAGTGAGTTGTCGCAGGCGGCACAGCGGTACTCGCCTTCTTCCCCGGGGTGTGACCATAGTTCGAGGCGACGAAAACCAGCGCCGCACTCGGAACAAATCACGTCGCTCTTCTCATATCCTCGCCTCACGCTGCATGCTGTCACAATTCGGGTTTTTGCTTGTGACCGGCGAAGCCATTCGTCCAGACCGATGCGCCCGAGGCGCGCCTCGCCCAGCGGCACCAGCGATTTCTCCTCGACCCGGCCACCGAAGTATCGAGCCTCGGGATCGCTCACGACCACACGCGGATCGCCGATCGCCTTCAGATAGCGGGCAACAATTTCGTTGAACGGTGCTCGTTCCGGGCCCGCGATCTCGACGATACCGTTTCGCGGCGCCGCGAGCGCCACGTCGGCGACGTTGGCAGCGACGTCGTCCGACGCGATGGGCTGGAACAGGCCGGGCGAAAGCCCGACCACATTTCCATCCGCACTTGAAGCGGCGATGCCGCCGAGGAATTCCATGAACTAGGTCGAGCGGATGATGGTGTAGGGGATGCCGGAGGGCGCGATCAGTTTCTCCTGGGCGACCTTGGCACGGAAATAACCATTGTCGCTCCGGTCGGTTCCGACGATGGATAGCGCGACATGGTGCCGGACGTCGGCTGCGGCCTCCGCCGCAAGAAGATTGCGCCCGGAAGTCTCGAAAAATTCCAGTACCGCCTTGTCTTCCCATGAGGGCGCGTTGGCGAGTCGATCACCACCTGCGCGCCGGCCAGGGCCTCTTTGAGCCCTCGCCGGTGATGGTGTTGACGCCGGTATTGGGCGAAGCGGCGACGACCTCATGGTCGCCCTGGCGCAGTATGGCGACAGTCTTCGAGCCGATCAGGCCGGTGCCGCCGATGACGACAATCTTCATGTGATGACTCCCGAGTTCAGTCCAGCGACGTGCTGGACATTTGCTATCGGTTCAGACTGGCGCAGAACGGACATGGCGTCACGGCATGAGCCAACCGTCTCCTGTCAGCGCAAGTAGTCGTGCACGACCTTGCCCAGGCCGAGGGTCAGATCGGCGATAATGTGGACGCCCGACAAGACCTCGAGCACTGGCAGTTCGGCCACCGGTGCCAGCGCATGCGCGTGGAGGTCGAGCGCGGCCGGGCCGGTCCAGGCGCCTTTGACAGTAATGTCCTCGAGATAGTACTCGACGAGCTCGCAGATGCGCGGTGTGCCGTCGACATGCGGAATGATCTTGAGGAGGAAGTTCGGCGCCGCGAGCGAGGCCTTCACCGCCGCCAAATCCGAAGTCTTGTGCTTGTAGCCCATCGACCCAGTGGCGATGCGCACCGGGCCGTAGTCGAGCGTGCCGACAAGCGTGTCGATCTCGATGTGTAGCGTAGGATCGGCGAGCTTCTTGGGGAAGCCCCAGAGCTCGCGGCCGCCGGCGATCGGCCCCTCGTCATTGAGGAACATGCAGTGCGAATAGCCGCCCTGGCGGCCGCGGAACGCGACCGGAATGACCTGGCCCGTCTCGGTGTAGTCGCCGAAGCCGGTCGAATCCGGCATGCGGATGAACTCGTATTTTACTATGTCGCCGTCCGACACGAGCGGCTCCGGCACCAGCGCGCGCAGCTTCTCCGGGTCGGTGCGGTAGGTGATGATCAGATACTCGCGATTGATGAAGCGATAGGGCCCCGGCGGATAGGCCGGGCTCGTCAATGGCATCGCAAACGCTCGCTCGCGGACGTCGCTTTCTCTCATCGCTGGATCTCCTGATATAGGTGTGTCGAAGGGGCGCCGCGTCTCGCGGCCCGCGGCTTAATCGCGATCACCGGCAAAGTCGAAGATGCTGAGTTCCTCGCCATTGCCGGCGCGCTCGAGCACCTCGGGATGGCGCAGCGTGCGAATGGTGTCGTGGTAGCCGGACCGCCAATGCTCCGACATTGTTACCCGGGAGAATTCATAGTCTTTCGAGTCGCCTTCGTAGCCCCTCGGTCGATAGATGAGGTGCACTAGGTTGTAGGCGTGTCGTTGCGCGCGCGAGGCCAGGAACTTGGCTTCCTCGCTTTGCTTGAACTCGTCCGGCAGCTGGTCCAGGAGCGTGGCGACGGAGTATTCCACCTTGTGCAGCAGCTTGATGAAATTCGTGAAGGCGCGGGTGCGGCTCGAGTATTGGATCTCTTTCTGACGGGTCGCGACTTCCGGGAGGTTGCGCGGGAACTCGCCGTGTGCGCTCCAGAGATCGACCTGAAACACGAGCGCGTCGGGCATCCGCTGGCCGGTCACACGCGTGTTCGTCACAAGCCACTGGAGCGGCGTGTTCGAGACAAGGCCGCCATCCCAATAGTGCTCTCCCTCGATCTCGATGGCTGGGAAGCCGGGCGGCAGCGCGCCGCTGGCCATCACATGCTCAGGTCCGATCACCTGCGTCCCAGGATCGAAATAGACCAGGTTGCCGCTGCGCACATTCACCGCGCCGAGGCTGAGACGCGTGTCATAGTTGTCGGAGTTTATGCGGTCGAAGTCGACGTAGCGCTCGAGCGTGGCTCTCAGCGGCCGCGTGTCATAATAGCTCGTCGCCTCGATCGTACCGGGTGGATGAAACCACGGATTGGGGAGTCGCGGCCTGAAGAAGCCCGGCGTTCCGGCGAAGGCAACCGTGACCGCGCTCACCTGATTGGCGAGCGCGCGCGCAGCCTCGCCTCGTTCAAAGAGGCCGACGACGTCGGCGTCGAAGCCCATGGCAGGGGCGGTGATTTCCTCCCAGAATTCGCGCAGCCTGTCGACGCGCTTCTCGGGCGCATTGCCGGCGATGATGGCGGCGTTGATGGCGCCGATCGAAATGCCGACCACCCAGTCCGGATGAAGTCCAGTCTCGGCCAAGGCCTGATAAACGCCCGCTTGGTAGGCGCCGAGCGCGCCGCCCCCCTGCAGCAGCAACACGACGCGATTGAACGGGAGCCCCGCGCGCAGGTTCCGGCCCTTGCTCGCTGCGCGCAGTTTCGGGACGAGCGGTCTTTCCGCGAGCGGCTTGTCGGGCACGCCCTGATCGCGCAGCGATACCGTCGGCATGCTCTCCGAGATTGTGCTCTTGGTCATGTTGATCCTCTCCTGTCGACGACTGGAGACTCTTTGATGACCCGGGCGCCTTAAATAGAATGGGAGTCGAAAAGTGGGTCGAATGCTAATGAGAAGAAATTATCCGGTCGCCCGTTCGCACTCAACAGCAGGATAACATCCCGCGCCGCTTTCTTAGACGTCGTCGACTGGTCAGCCATGCTGGTCTATTTGTGGGAGGCACCCGGATGTCTCCTGTCCGAGTTGGGTCGTGCGTCGCGAGCATCGCCGGTCCACACGCGCGGACAGTACGAGAGATGAAGGAGGGCCCGAAGGCCACAGCCTAAAAATGTTCCATCCACCAATTCGACCCCCGGAAACACGGGACATGATTCGATTGTCTTATATATTCTGCTACGGCTTGAACCGGCCTTAGGGCTGCCCTGGTGATGGTGGTCCGAACGCTATTCGTCTCAAATCCAAGCATCGTGATCCGTGATGGGATGGGATGCTGGTGTGGAAAGATGACGCAAAATCATCAATTCGCGATCCTGTATCCATTGGTGGTTGGCCTAGGCGGAGTCGCATGTACGATTTTCGTCCATGCGTTCGCTTTGGCCGCGACGGTAAACTTCGTTCGCTATGAGAGGAAACTCGGGCGAGCAGGCGCAGGCGCCTTGATCGATCTCGCAATCGTCGCGCTGGCGGTATCATTCGCGTTCGTGGCGCACCTGATTGAGATCGCTCTATGGGCAGTGTTGCTCGTCATCTGTGGAGAATTTCAAGAGTTCGGAAACGCCTTCTACCATTCAGCGGTCAACTACACGACGCTGGGTTACGGTGATCTGCTTCTGACACCGTCGTGGCGGTTGTTGGGACCGTTGGAGGCAGCGAACGGAGCGCTTATGTTCGGCGTTTCGACCGCCATGGTCTTTGCCGTTATCCAAAGGCTGCTTCTGGACAGGTTTGAGGACCTTAGGTCCTGAGCGTTTTGTCGAGGCGTTCGCCAATTGCGCAACATATGGATACCGATCGCTAGAGTTGCCGCGCCTGTCTATGACCGCGACCCCAGCTTTAAAGCCTGCCGTCCCGGACCGCTTCGCCGAATAAAGGTCGGAAGGGAATACGAGGGCGGATCTGAACCTCGATGACCGCTCTGGGGCCAAACTGCGGCATCGCGGGGAGGGCCGTTCTTGGGCGCAAAGCGGCGGTATGCGCACTTCTGAGAAGGGCCCAAAAGGCGACATTGCGTTGCCGGGCTTCAGTCGCGTTGCCTGCCGTGTCTACGCAAGTCTTCTATCCAGCGAGCACGTTGCTGTTGCCAGCAAGCGAGCGGCCAAAAGTGGTCCGTTCGCGATTTATAACTGTTTCAAAAATTCCAGGAGCGCATTGTTCACGTCTTTGGCGCGCTCTTGCTGAGTCCAATGACCGCAACCTTTCAAGACTATTGTCTCGCGAAGCAAGGGCACGGACTGTTTCAGGCTAGGGATGAGATGGTCCCAGTTCGGAGATCTGTAAACCGCGTCTCGATCGCCGACGATATATAGTGCCGGGACCTGAACCTTTGCGCCAGACCATGGTGCGAGCAACTCCCAATTGCGGTCAATGTTGCGATACCAATTCAAACCTCCTCTAAAGCCGGTGCGCTTGAACTCCTCGACATAAAATTCGATGTCATTGTCCGTGAGCCACGCCGGCAATGATTGGGTTGTAGGCTTCCCATCAAGCCAACCGCCGTCACTAGGAAGCATCGTGAGCGACGCAGGATCTTCAACCGGCGCATCGCCAGATAGGGCGAACAGTGTCGTCTTGATTGCGTTGTGGACGTCTTTTTCGAGTTCTGCCTCGGCAACGCCCGGCGTCTGAAAATACAGTTGATAGAAGCGCTGCTTTTCGGCTCTCGGCATGACAGTGCTTGGTCGGTCGGGACCACGCACCGGAAACGGCACGCTCAAGCCAACGACGGCCCTAAATCGATCCGGTCTAAACAGAGCGCAGCGCCAAGCGACCGGCGCTCCCCAATCATGTCCGACGATGACTGCTTGATCCGTGCCGATCGCGTCGAACAACCCGACCATGTCTCCGGTCAGACGCAATAGAGTATATTGATCGATCGCATCCGGTTTGTCCGTCTGCCCGTAACCACGCATATCGGGCGCGATGGCGCGATATCCGGCGGCGGCGAGTGCTTCTAATTGGTGCCGCCACGAATACCAGCACTCCGGAAAGCCATGGCAGAGAAGTACAGTGGGACCGTCCCCTGCTTCGGCCAGGTGCATTCGAATGCCATTTGTCTCGATAAATCGATGCGAGATCGTCATCTGGCAACCTCCGCTCTGCATTTCCGCACTCCTCTTGATCGGCTGGATCGCCGACACCCAGTCGAACGGCAGACCGCCAAAACGACATGCTCTACGAATTTATTTTCGAGCCGCACCGCGCCTCGATGAACAAACGCCGAACCGAACCCGAACCGAATTACCGGAGGCCTGGCGCAGCGGAGAATCCGGATAACCCCAGTCATGGCCGCGATTGACGATCTCGATCCCGATGGAGCAGGAATGGAATCTTCCTCGCCCGCCCAGGATGAGACGCCGGCGTGCCAGGCGCGCTTGGCTTCGGGCACGCACTGCACGATGCGGCCATCCTCCAGCACGATGTAGTGAGCGGAGAGCTCGGTTTCCGGCGAGGGTCGTCGGCAGCTGGCTGGGCGCGCGGAAAGGCGCCAGTGTCTGCGTTTCCACGACAGCCGAGAGGGGCTTGCGCTCGACCAGCACTTGATCTCCGATCGTCTTTGTCAGCTCCGCCAGCGCCTTCTTTGTCGCATCATCGCCGCCCGTTTCGTTGGGGATCGATTCGATCAGCGCCGGCGGTATCAGAGCCTGCATAAAATCGCGCATGGCAGAGGTGAGCGATCTCTGCAGGGATGCGATGTCCCAGGCTGCAGCGGAAAGTCTTGGCGGGGATCTTTAGAAATCATTGTCCGCGACCCGGAGCCCTCACTACAAAGGGGGACAAATTGCGTTAGGCCTGCATCAGCGAACAGAGCTACCCAAGAAACAAGATTGCTCATCCAGCGCTCGGGACGGAAAGCCTGCGACCTCGCCGTTTCGTCCCACAGTATCTCGCCCAGATGCAACGCCGCGTCGCTGAGGTGCGACCGCGTTCAATCGGTACCAGTTCGGCCGTGCCAGGGGTCCGAGCCCGGGTCGCGTCCCGCTGCAACCTCGGCCAGCCGGTCGAGGTAATGGGCCCAACCTTCTGCGTGGCCGGCGCATTGCTCGGCACTGGGCAGGCCCGTATGGGTCAGGCGCAGCAGCGTTCCGTCCGGTTGCTCCATCAGGTCGATCTCGACCAGGCTTGACGCCGGCGGTACCATCTCGCTGCCGTCCCAGCCGAAGCTATAGGCTAGGCGGTGCACTGGCACCACCTCGCGGAAGGACCCACGGGCAAAGCGAGCGCCGGTGACATTGACGAGATAAAGCCCGCCGGGCTGAGGATCGACCTGCGCCTCCGTTCCCATCCATCGGAGGATCTTCTCCGGATCAGTGAGGAACGCGAACACTGCGGCGCGCGGCGCCGGGATGTGCGTCTCGCGTCGGACGACGAGTGCCTCTTGCATCGGTTTCCTCCACGGTTGTCATGCCTGCCCGCCTGCAGCGGGGAAGGTAGGGCAGGCCTTTCCCCCAGGATAGGCCCCGCGAGGTGGCTGCACCATCCGCGCCGTGACAGACCAGGACCGTCGCACCATGGTCGCGACACCGCTTGCGCAACCAACGACCCCACGAATGACTCAGTGGCAGAGGCCCGACGCCGCCTGCTGATTGGATCGCGTCCCGTGGCGTGGTGTAACTGACGGCGGGTCACCGCCGAGACTCCGGCGGGTCGGAAGGCATCAGCTTGCCACGGCGGGCAGGCCGACGATGGGATCATCGCTCAATGGCGCGATGGTTTCCAGTGT